>JAPDJZ010000046.1 GCA_029258815.1 archaeon | reverse complement strand
GTCTTCAACAAGATTCTCGCCCCCCGCTTCTCGGCCTGAGCTCCGAGGGCACAATCGAACATCCTCCTGCTTACAACAGCGGCCACTGGTCTTCCGGCGTCGAACAGGTATCGTCTCCCGGACTCCGTAACGAAGCAGGCGCCCCGGATGACGTTCTGGAGAAAGGATCGCGAGACTTCTAGGGATAATCTCTCAAGCCCTCTTATGCTTAGAAGGCCCGCGCATCTCTCGGGCTCCCCTATCTCCTCATGCTCCTCGAAGACCGTTACCTCAGCCCCTCCACCAGCCGCTTCTCTCGCGGAGATTAGGCCGGCCGGCCCCGCGCCGATGACCGCGACGTCTATCATATCCTAGCCGTCTCCAGTTCTCGGGGGAAGGAAAATACTATAAAATATGCCTTTAGCTTAGGATAGTCTGACCTCAGATGCGAGCGTGAAGAGCTTTGAAAAGGGCTCGGGCGCACGTGATAATAAGCGGAAGGGTTCAAGGAGTCTTCTACAGGGTTAGCGCCAAGAAGATGGCCGATAGGATCGGGGTTAAGGGCTGGATTCGAAATCTCCCGGACGGGAGGGTTGAAGCGGTCTTCGAGGGAGACGAGGACGCCGTCAAGCGTATGATATCGTGGTGCTGGGTCGGGCCCCCCGGAGCGAAGGTAATCAGCATAGACGTGGAGTGGGAGGAGTATCTAGGAGAGTACAAGGATTTTAAGGTATTATACTAGCCGCCCCGCGGCCTCAAGGTCGACCCTCAGCGCCGGCCTCCAAATAGTTATAAGCTGCGAGGCGGAGGTTGATAAGCGGATCGGGAATGATTAGATCTAGGGGGAAGAGGCCCGAGGTTCAGCTTAGGGTTGCGGAAGCGCGCCAGCGGGATATCGGGAGGAAGATCGCTAGGGTCGATGGCAGGGCCATAAGGGAGCTTGGGCTAAGCCCTGGAGACCTGATAGAGATTATCGGGAAGAGGTCCACGGTCGCGATAGTCTGGCCCCCCTACAGGGAGGACGACGGGATGGGGCTCATCAGGATCGACGGTGAGATTAGGAGGAACGCGGGGGTCTCGGTCGGAGACTACGTTACGATCAGGAAGGCTAGAGCCGAGCCTGCGAGGAAGATAGTCCTCGCGCCCTTCGAGACCCTCCCCTTCGTCGGAGACCTCTCTAGGATCGTTAGGAGCCAGCTCCTAAACCTCCCGGTCATGAGGGGGGACGTGATAGTTATCCCGGTTCTCGGGATGGGTATAGAGCTCAAGGTAATCTCCACAAGCCCCTCGAACGTGGTCATAGTTACCGAGAACACGCTCATAGAGGTTAGCAGCACCCCGGTCAAGAGGGTCGAGGAAGTGGGAGGCGTAACCTACGAGGATATCGGAGGACTCCACGAGGAGCTTCAGCGGATAAGGGAGATGGTCGAGCTGCCCCTAAAGCACCCCGAGCTATTCAGGCATCTCGGGATAGAGCCTCCCAAGGGGGTTATCCTATGGGGGCCTCCGGGATGTGGAAAGACCCTGATAGCTAAGGCGATCGCGAACGAGACGGGCGCCCACTTCATCTCGATAAACGGGCCGGAGATCATGAGCAAGTTCTACGGCGAGAGCGAGGCGAGGCTGAGAGAGATCTTCAAGGAGGCCGAGGAGAACGCGCCCGCGATAATCTTCATCGACGAGATCGACGCGATAGCCCCGAAGCGAAGCGAGGTAACCGGGGAGGTCGAGCGGAGGGTCGTCTCCCAGCTCCTAACCCTAATGGACGGGCTGAAGGCGAGGGGCCAAGTAATAGTGATAGGGGCGACGAATAGGATCGACGCCGTCGATCCAGCCCTGAGAAGGCCCGGAAGATTCGACCGGGAGATCAGGATAGGAGTCCCGGATAGGAACGGCAGGAAGGAGATACTCCAGATACACACGAGGAGGATGCCTCTAGCCGAGGACGTGAACCTAGAGGAGCTCGCGAACATAACCCATGGATTTACGGGGGCCGATCTCGCGGCCCTCTGCAGGGAGGCTGCCATGAACGCCCTTAGAAGGTTCCTGCCCAAGATGGACCTCGAGAAGGAGACGATCCCGGCCGAGGTTCTCGAAGAGCTTAAGGTTACCAGAGAGGACTTCATGAACGCTCTCAAGATCGTTCAGCCGTCGGCCTTGAGAGAGGTGATCTTGGAGATACCGAACGTGAAATGGGAGGACATCGGAGACCTCGAGAGGGTGAAGCAGGAGCTTAGGGAGGCGGTCGAATGGCCTCTAAAATACCCGGACGTCTTTAAGCGGCTTGGGATAAAGCCTCCGAGGGGGATACTGCTATACGGCCCTCCGGGAACCGGGAAGACCCTCCTAGCGAAGGCCGTCGCGAACGAGAGCGAGGCGAACTTCATCTCGGTCAAGGGCCCCGAGGTCTTGAGCAAGTGGGTCGGGGAATCCGAGAAAGCCGTTAGGGAGATCTTTAGGAAGGCCAGGCAGGCCGCCCCATGCATAATATTCTTCGACGAGATCGAGTCGGTCGTCGCCCGGAAGGACGTGATAGACGATTCCTCCGGGGTGGCCGGCAGGGTTACGAGCCAGATCCTAGCCGAGATGGATGGGATCGAGGAGCTCAGCGACGTCCTCGTGATAGGGGCCACGAATAGGCCGGATCTGCTCGATCCCGCGATCCTGAGGCCGGGGAGATTCGACAGGCTTATCTACGTCCCGCCGCCCGACGAGAGGTCGAGATACCAGATCCTGAAGATCTATACTAGGGGGATGCCGCTCGCGCCCGACGTGTCCCTAAAGGATCTGGCGATTAGAACCGAGATGTACAGCGGGGCCGATCTAGCGGCCTTGTGCAGGGAGGCTGCTATGAACGCCTTGAGGAGGAGCTTGGACGCGGAATACGTTACCAGACAGGACTTCGAGCAAGCCTTCGACGCGGTCAAGCCCAGCATAACCCCGCAGCTCCTCAAGGAGTATGAGCGGGTGAACGAGCTCCTAAGATATAGGAAGGAGCAGCTCATGATGATAAGTTGAGCGGGTATGGCTGGAAAGGAGTATGCTAGGAAGCTGGTGAGGCCGGGAAGCGAGATCTACCCGAGGATAGTCGAGGTTCTCGAGAGGCTCGGCGGAAAAGCCATGGAATCAAATCTCCTCGAAGAGCTTAGGAAGCGCGGATTCGACGTAACCCTCCCGGAGCTCAGGCAGATGCTGATGAAGCTCGAGATAAGGGATAAGGTTAGGGTCTTGAGTTTGGACGAGGAGCGGAGGGTCGTCGAGCTGATCGCCAAGAGGCCCGGGCGCCCGCAGCAATCTTAAAACCATTGGTCGAGGCTCGTCATCCCCCTGGCTTTCTGAAGTGCGTCCCTCAGCTCGTTTAAGGCTTTATCAACCCTCTCCTCCGAGAAGTCGTGCTCGTCGCATAGCATGCGCTTAACCCCCTCGCGGTCGATCTCCCTCCACTCGATCCTATAGTCCTTCGTAACCTCGGGGTTTAGGAAGATGTTTCTTATCTCGGCCGGGTCGACTTCTAAGCTCTTCCCGAGGGCTTTCAAGGCCTTCTCGGCCGATCCATGGGTCTTGATGAGCTTCAGAGCAGTCTTAGGCCCAACCCCTTTTACTCCCTCGCAGTAGTCCGTTCCGACCAAGATCGCCAGATCTATCAATTGTTCTCGCGTTATTCCGAGCTCCTTAAGAAGCTTATCAAGATGGATTAGCTCGGGCTCGACCTCGACGTACTCCCTTCTGCCCGGGAGCTTCCTCCTCCCGACGATCGAGATGTTCCTAACGAGCCTAGGGGATCCGAAGAGCAGGGAGTCGAAGTCCTGCGAGCCGGATGCGTACGCGTCACCCCTGGCGGCTAGGTAGGCGGCCTGAGCCTCCCCCTCGCTGGGAGCTTGGATCACCGGAAGCCCCATCAAGGTCAGCAGCCGTTTGGAGCTTTCGATTATGAACTCGTTTAGGCTCGCCGCCTGCTTAGCGTATTTCTGAGCCTCCTCGATCCTCCCCTCGCTAAGGGCCTGCTCGTAGAGCCTAGCGGCCTCCGCCCTCCTCTCCTCCCTCTCCTCGACCGTCGCCCGCTTAAGCTCCGGAGGCCTGCCGTCATAGACGAAGATGGGCTTGATCCCGAGCTTGAGAAGGTTTATGGTTCTGAAGAATAAGCCGCTTAGGTGGCTCGTAATCCTCCCGCGCCTATCCATTAAGGGCCTTCCATCGGGCCCCCGGATTATGGTGATGAACTGGTATAGGATGTTGAAGGCGTCGAGGGCTATCGCCTTACCTCCCAAAGCCTCCAGGCTTATCTTTTGAACCGCGGTCTCGGGGATTATCTCCCGGATCTTTACGCCCATACGCTCCCGACACTATAGCCTCCGGCCGGCCGTATAAAGGTTAAGAAAGCCTTCGGAGATCCAGGACGAAGGTGAATCTTCTGGGAGCTATCTCCATAACCTCCCTCCGATGCTCTACCTCGACCGCGTAGCCGAGGGATCTCGACCTCTCGAACACCCTCTCCTCCAGCTGCTCTACGGATTCCGCCGCTCCGTAGAAGTGTATCACTCCCTCGGGCTTGCAGACCCTAAGCCCTACGTCGAGGAAGTCGAGCGAGCTATGGGGTAGATCCATGATCACCCTATCGTACTCGTCCTCGACCTCCCTCAAAATCTCTCTAGCGTCCCCCCTGACGGGCTTGACAATATCTTCGACCCCGTTTAGCCTGATGTTCTCAACGAGATACCCGTACGCGTCGGGGTTAAGCTCTATCGCCGTAACGCTGCATCCGCTGCATCTCCTCGCTATCAGGATCGAGAACGTGCCCACCCCGGCGAACATATCTAGGACTCCCTCGCCGGGCTTAACGAGGCTTGCGACCCTAAGCCTCTCCCCGGAGAGCCTCGGGTTGAAGAAGACCTTCCTTAGGTCGAGCTTGTAGACACATCCATGCTCCCTGTAAATGGTCTCGGTATCTTCGGAGCCCGCTATAACCTCGACTAGCCTAACCCTATACTCGCCGACGGTCTTCCCCCTCGATAGAACGCTTCTAGCCCTCGGATGAAGCTTCAGGAGAGCCTCACCGATGATCTTTGAGTATTCTTTCAGCTCGTCGGGTATCTCGACTAGGATTAGGTCGCCGATCAGGTCGTAGGATGAGGGGACGTATTCGAGGAGCTCGTCGGGTATTCTTCCTCTTAGAGCTTCTCTAAGCGATCTGGGCTTAAGTCTCCTAGGCTCGAACTCGCATAGAATAATCTCGAAATTCGCGTCTCCGACGACTTCTTCGATTCGCTTCGCGCTTTTCAGAGGGAAGACGACGTGTTCTCCAAGCTGAATGGGCTTTAGGTCGCGGTCGAGGAGATCGAGCCTAAGAAGCCTTCTCCTTATGTCCTCGGCCCTCCTTCTGGGAACCTTTAGACCGTGTCCGCTAACCCTTATCGATTTACCGCTCAAGGCTTCGCCCCGACCTTCGCGAGGAGCTTCTCGAGCTTCTCAACGACCTCAACTGCGTCCCTTCCGAAGATAAGCATCATGGGCTCCTTGCCCCAATCCCCTCGATGATAGATTAGATCCGGAGCCCTTCTTCCAGCCCTCTTGATCGCCGTCTCAATCCCCCAGGGGATCGTGGCGCCCTCGATCCGCTTAACGTCCTCAGGCTCCTCCCTCCTATCGTAGAAGCTTACGACCCAGCCTAGATCTTTGGCAGCCTCGATGAACTGCTCGTCGTATCTTATGTTCATGGCCGCCCGAATCTCCGGATAATGCCTCATGAGCGTTAGAACTGCTTTAGCAACGTGGCTCGACGCCCCGAACCAAGGATGATCCGAGGCCTTAACCCTATCCCAGATCCTCACTATCCTTCCGGGGACGGCTGCGACGTCGCCGACCTCCTCAGCCCCCTCGATGGCCATGCATAGATTCGATTGGCACTCCGGTATGGCCGCCGAAGCTCCTTTGAGGGATTCGAGCCTCTCAACGGCCTTCCTCATCGCCTCGATGACCCTAAATCTTTCAGCCGATCTCAGAAGGTCTCCGAGCGGGTTTACGGGGCCATGGCCCCTGCCCACCGGGAGCCCGTATCTAATCGCGTTCACGATGAATCTCTTAGCCCTTTCAACAGCCTCGAAAACCTCTTCACCTTTCGCCAGCTCGGCGGCGATGGCCGAGGCGAAGGAGCATCCGGTTCCGTGAGTATTCCTGCTCTCGATCCTCTCGGATTCGTAGATCCTGAATTCTCCATCGCAGTATAATACGTCTGAGACCCTTTCTCCGGGTAGGTGGCCTCCCTTAACCACGACGCATCTGGCGCCGAGCTCGGCGATCCTCCTAGCCGCCTCCTTCTGGGATTCGAGATCCCTAACCCTAATCCCCGATAGGACCTCGGCTTCCCGGGCGTTCGGCGTAAGGACGTATGCCATGGGTAGGAGCTCTTCGACGAAGGATCTTACGGCCTCCTCCTCGAGAAGCTTGGCCCCGCTCTTCGCGACCATGACCGGGTCGACGACTATCGGGGCGTTGACCCTCCTGAGCTCCGAGGCGACGGCGCTTATTATCTCGCTCGTATGAAGCATTCCGGTCTTAACGGCGTCGACGCCTATATCCCTCACCACGACCCTAATCTGCTCCCGTATAAGCTCGACCGGCAGATCGTAGATCATCGTAACCTCGACCGTGTTCTGAGCGGTTATCGAGGTTATCGCGCTCATTCCGTGAACCCCGAGGGCCGCGAAGGTCTTCAGATCCGCCTGAACGCCTGCTCCTCCGCCCGAATCCGATCCGGCGACGGTTAAAGCTCTCGGAACCCTCATCCCTCAAGTTCTTTTAAGACCTCCTAGAGCCTTAAAACTATGTCCATCTCCCGCTTCAGCCTCGAGAGCAGCCTCCTCTCCCTAGCGGTTATTCCGGAGCCCTTATCGTCCTCGAGCATGGATCCCTCGTAGGCTGTCGCGGCGAAGGTCTCGGCAAGCCCGATCAGCTCCAAGAGCTCCTCGACCCCGCCGCGGTGAAGGTAGATCGTTAGATCGTTTATGAAAAGTATCTTCGAGGGGTTTTCCGCGAACTTCCCGAAAAGCTTCTCCGCAGCCCCATAATTCAGTTCCGCGTACTTCAAGACCTCTTCTCGGTTTCTTCCTAGAAGCCTCGGAGGGAAGATTTTATCGGGCTTGAGGTAGCGGATCGCGCGAACGGCGTCGGTGTGCTCCTCGACGAGCCTCCCAACCCCCCGATAGCTCGGAGCGAGATCTATTAGGGTAACCTCGGGGCCGCAGCCGGAATCAACTAGGAATTCGAGGAACCTAGCCAGTAGCCTGGTCTTTCCCGAGCCGACCTCGCCCACGACGAGAACCCGCTTGCCCAGAAGCTCCCGGAAATCTATCCTCATCCACTCCCTCCTTCGGCCTCCCGCTGGGAGACCGCGGGAATGACTAATCAAGTTTTTATCGACGAAAGCTAAGCCCTCCATCGGATGGATAGCCTAGCGCTTAGGAAGCTCTCCCTCCTAACGGCTCTGACGGCCCTCGGAGTGATAATAGCGCCATTACTCTGGTTCCCATTCCTAACCACCAAGGCTTTCCCGGGCCAGCACATGATAAACGCGTTAGCCGGAGTCCTTCTAGGCCCGTGGTGGGGAGCCGCCGCGGCGATCCTGATAGGGTTGATTAGAAACTTTCTGGGAATCGGTACGATCTACGCGTTTCCGGGAGGCGTCCCCGGGGCGATAGTCGTCGGCCTAGCATACCTCCTAACCCGTAGATCGAGAAACCCCTTTCTGAAATATTCCGCGGCGCTCGCGGAGCCCATAGGAACCGTTCTGATAGGCGGAACCCTCTCGATATTCTTGATCGCTCCAGCCGTCGGAGATCTAAGGCTTCTGGGGATGATCGAGGAGTATGGAGTTTACCAGCTTCTACCGATCTTCTGGGCCGGATGGGCTGCGAGCTCCGTTCCCGGAGCGGTTCTAGGCTACGCTGTTCTGATAGCTCTCGATAGAAGCCGCATCTTGGAGCAGCTATCGCTCCGCGGGGCTACTTCTCAGGCCAGACGAACAGGTCGCTCGTGAAGAAGTTTGTCAGCGTTCCCAGCCCTATCGCGAATATGTAGGATACGAGCTTATCGAAGCCCATTAAATCGACCAAAAGGTATAGGCTTCCGACGGTAACCAGAAGCCCCAGAATTCGAGACCAGTGGAAGTTCAATAACCTGAACCACAGCTTTGCCTTCCTCCTCCCCCTGAAGGTCCATAGGTCGTTGAAGGTGAAGTTATTGAGAATAGCCGCTTCGGTCGCCAAGACGCTTGACAACAGGTGATTTAATCCCGCGAGCTCCACGAGAGCCCAGTAGCAGAGGTAGTTGACGGCCACTCCCGATCCGCCCACGATCCCGAACTTTAGAAAGGTCGCCGAGAATACCTTGCGCCGAACCCAGCTCGCGATCTTCTCGATGGCGCCCAAGGGTTATAGAGCCTCCTTCAGGTAAAGCTCCTTAAGCTTAGCCAGGTTCGTCGCGAAGTTTCCCCGCGAATCGACGGGCGTTTCGAGTATGAGGGGGAGAGGCCTGATTACGGGGTGGTGGGTTAGCTCGAAGAACCCCCTCTCGCCGATCTTCCCCATACCGAGGTGCTCATGCCTATCGACCCCGCTTCCCAGATCGCCCTTGGAATCGTTGACGTGAACGACCTTGAGCCTCTTCAACCCGATCACCCTGTCGAACTCCTTCAGCGTACTCTCTATCGCCTCCCGGGTCCTGAAGTCGTATCCAGCCGCGAAGGCGTGGCACGTATCCAAGCAGACCCCGACCCTATCCTCGTCCTCTATCAGGTCTAGGATTTTCCGGATGTCCTCGAACCTCGATCCGACGCTATTCCTCTGCCCGGCCATGTTCTCCAATAGGATGAGCACGTCGTTATCGACCTTGGATAGGGCCGTGTTAACGGCTTTCGCGGCCTGCCTGATCCCGACCTCGATCCCCTTCCCGAGGTGGCTTCCGACGTGAACCACGAGGTACCGTAATCCCAGCCGGCCAGCCCTCTTAAGCTCTTGGATAAGCGAGTTCACCGACCTCCTATGACCTGTCTTATTGGGCGAGGAGATGTTCGGGAGATAGGGCATGTGGGCTACGGCGATCTTGAAGCCGGCCTCCCGAAACTTCTCCCTAAAAGCCTCGACCTCCTTCTTCTTTAAGGGCTTCGCCGTCCAGCCCCTGGGGTTGCGGGTGAACATCTGGAAGGTGGTGCATCCGAGCTCCCTAGCCCGATCAACGGCCTTATCGATCGAGCCCGAGATAGAGACGTGAGCGCCTAAGAGCATCCATCTGAATGAAAGGCCTCTAGGCTTAAATCTTTACGGAGCGCCTCCACCCGCTCCTAGCCTTCCCCGGAAGCCTTCCTAAAGCCCGCCTCCCTCCTCTGCTTCAGCTTCGCCAGGAACTCCCTAGCCCTCCCGAAGTCGGGGCTTGAGAAGAGTATCGCCTCTCGATCGAGCTGCCAAGAGAGCCCGCAACTAAAGCATCTAACGATCTTGGAGGCGGCCGTAAGCTGGAGGAAGCCGCATCTAGGGCATCTAACGACCTTGAAAACCCTCTTCAATCCCGCTCCCGCCTCCCAGCACCATATCGGCGGAAAAGCCTACGGCCGAACCCCCACTACGCTTACTTATCCCCCTCGCCTAATTAAGTAGCTTCCCGTCAGCCGTATACGGTATTGCTTCAAGGCCTGAACCCTCCATAACCCCCACGCATAGGGCCGGGCCGCAGGCCAGCCCCTAGAACCAAGGGAAAATACAAAACATCCCGGCGGAGCATCTACTTGGGGAAGCCCGGTCGTCTAGCGGCCAAGCCTGCTGGTCAGAAGGAGGGGTTACGGATCCCGGGCTTTGGATCGCACGGCCGCGTAGGAGGGTGAGGAGAGACCCGGGGACCTGGGTTCGAATCCCAGCCGGGCTACCATCTCTCCAAAATCCTTTTTCTCGGAGGAGGGCCGGGGAATCCGGCTCATGGCGGATGCCCGCTTTGGTATGGTTTATTAGATGAGCTGCGCGGGCTTTCATCAAGTTAAGGGATCATGGGGGATAAGCTTTACCTGCCGGATCTGTCGGCGATCCAGCTTAAGTCGGTCGTTCACCTAGTCGAGACCGGGCTACTCAGGGGTAGAGTGCTTCTTCATAGGGGGCTTCTGGCCGAGGCCGAGAGGCTCGCGGCCGAGGGCGATACCCTGGCCCTCGAAGGGCTCGAAAAGCTCGTGGAGGCTTGTAGGGCCGGAGGGGTTGAGATAGAGTACGTTGGAGGGGGGGCGGGTTGTAAGAGGCTTACAGTCCTCGACGAAGCCAAGCGCAGGAGGGCGAGCCTAGTAACCTGCGATCCGATCGCCGCGAAGATGGCCGAGTCGATGGGCGTCGACGTCGTTTACGAGCTTCCGCCTCCGCCGATAAGGATCGACGAGCTATTCACCGAGGAGGTTATGAGCGTCCACCTCAAGGAGGGGCTTCCGCCTAGGGTTAAGCGGGGATCCCCGAGAAGCTGGAGGCTAGACGAGGCCACGGACGAGCCGGTTACTAGAGAGGATATGGAGCTGATCCTAGCCCACTTAATGAGGGAGGCTTATACGGGCTTGGGGACGGACGCCTTCCTAGAGGTCGATAAGCCGGGGGTGAAGATCTTCCAGCTTAGAAACTTCAGGATAGTCGCGACCAGGCCCCCCTTCTCAGACGGATTCGAGCTAACCGTGGTCAAGCCGATAATGAGAAAGAGCCTAGGAGAGTACAATCTACCGCTAAAAGTCTTGGAGAGGCTCGAGCTCCAGGCCGAGGGAATCCTGATAGCGGGGCCCCCGGGGATGGGGAAATCCACCTTCGCCCAAGCCCTAGCAGAGCATTACAGATCCCTAAACAAGATCGTGAAGACCATCGAGAGCCCGAGGGACCTCCAGGTCTCGGCCGAGATAACCCAGTACTCGAAATCCGCTTCGAAGCACGACGAGCTTCACGACGTCCTACTCCTGGGCAGGCCGGATTACACGATCTTCGACGAGATCCGGGGGGCCGAGGACTTCGATCTCTTCATAGATCTGAGGCTCGCCGGGATCGGCATGATCGGGGTCATCCACGCGACGACGCCCATCGACGCCATCCAGAGGATCGCGAATAGAATCGATATAGGCGTGCTCCCATCGATCGTGGACACGGTCATCTTCATGGACAGGGGCGAGGTCGCGGAGATATACTCGCTCGAGATGACTGTCAAGGTTCCGGCGGGGCTCAAGAAGGAGGACTTAGCGAGGCCGACGGTCATAGTCAAGGACTTCCTAACCGATGAGCCGAAGTTCGAGCTATACGTATTCGGGGAGAGGAGCTTCGTCGTCCCCCTGAAGAGGGAGAAGACTAGGATGGAGATGAGCAAACCCGCCTTCAAGATCTCGAACATACTCCACGAATACATACCCGACTTCAGGATCGAGGAGAACGGGAACATCATAAGAATCTACATTCCGGAAAGATACTACCGAACATACATCAGAAAATGCCAGAACAAGCTTCTAAAAATCGCGAAGAGATACAGGGTGAACGTGGAAGCCTTCCCGAGCTAAATCCGCCAAGAACGAGGCCCCCACAGAAGGCTTAAAACCAAGCAGCGGAATCACCCATCTAGGGGGATGAGGCAGCCGTCCCAGACTGACCCGTGATGCAGGAAGAGCCGAGCCGACCCCCATCTTCCGCGGAGCTTTCCCGGCATCTTTCTCTAGTAGCTCGGGCGGAGCGTCTTCACCGGTCTTTAGGCATCTTCGTCGTCTGCTGCAGACGTAGACTCGACTCCTCTAACTCCCTTGAAGGTACTTCGGGAGAGAGTTGAGGTCTCTTGACCCGATGTAGCATTTGAAGCCTAGGATCGCGCACTCCGATAGTATCGCATTCGTTAGCCGTTCGTCGTTGGAGTAGTCTAGGATTACGACATCTTTTCCGCGCTGCTTGGCGTATATCAGCGCGTTCAGGATTTCTTTGGTTTCTTCCGGGTCGATGACCCCCCTGTAGGACGCCCAGACTTCCTCTCTCAGAACTCCGTCCACGAGCTTCATGAACTCTTCGTCGTAGATGAGCTTGAGGCCGCTTCCTATGTTTACGTATATTTTTCCATTATAGGTCAGTTTTATCCACTTGATGATCATGAGCAGCTTCTCCTCGGCCTTGCATCCTTTCTCCTCCCAATACTCGTAGACGTCTATGTTATCTAGGAGAATTCCGTCGTAGCCCTCCCGCTCGATGCTCTTCAGGACTCTCCTTAGGATCCTTCTCCAGGCCGGGTGCCAGAACATTACTATGTATTCTCCGCTCCATTCTCTCGATTTTTCGGCGATCCATCTGGGGGGACTGCGGCGCCACCGCTCCTTCCAGTAGCTTCTCCACTCTTCGGCCATTCCCAAGTTGACGTATGCTATGACCTCCGTTCCAAGCTTTTGGAGCTTTCTTATGGTTTCGCGTTCGACCTCGCCGGGATCCACTATCAGTAGTTTTGGCGCTAGCTCGAGGAGCTTTGATTCGTTAACGTTATCATACCAGATTATCACGTCGGGTTTATCGCGTATAGCAGGTGATGTCGCCGTGAAGGGGGAGGCGAGCAGTAGCGTCGCTAGGGCGATGGCCATGGGCTTCATAGCGCCCCATCATATTCTGCCGCCGATGATCCTATAAGCTTTATTCGGGCTCGGCTAAAGCTGGCCCTGCAGCTGGAGCCTCACCCTATCCAGCTCAGGATCTCCGCCCAGCAGCTTCATGACTTGGAAGAGGTTCTGGAGCTTGTAGAGCTTCTCCCTTACCGGCCCACTCCTACCCAAGTCTCCTCTATCCTTCTCCTCCACAGTTATTAACCCGGATTTCCGGAGCATTCTCTCCGCCTCCTCCACCGCCTCCTGCATCCTTCCTACCTCCTCGAGCCCGAGGCCCCTAACGCTCCAGATCGTCATCAGCATATCCTTGAGCTCGCTCTCCCACGCCGAGCCGTACATTAGGAGTAGGGCTTTGAGAAGGTCTACGGCGGCTTTATTCGCCCTCGACTCCTCCTGCCCCCGGATTAGGCTCCGCAGGGCTTCTTCGAGGGATCCGCTCAGTCCCCTTTCACCGGCTTAGCTCGTGCGGCATGATTTTTAAGGCTTTAGGATTCGGGCGGCGGATTAGGATATTTTAAGCTCTATCCCGTTTAAGATGTATAGACTGCTGCAAGGGTGAATCCTATGCTTAGAGAGACTTCTGCCGGAGCCGTTCTATTTTACACGGCCGACTGGAGGCTCGTCGAGTATCTGATCCTCCATTACGAGGCTGGCCACTGGGATTTCCCTAAGGGCGCAATCGAGGCGGGCGAGACCGAGCTTGATACGGTTAGGAGGGAGGTTTGGGAGGAGACGGGGATTAGCGGGATAGAGATAGTTCCGGGGTTTAGGAAGACTATTCAATATTTTTACCGGAAGGCCGGCCAGCTTGTTAGGAAGACGGTGATATTCTATCTCGCGAGGGCTCCGACGAAGGAGGTTACCCTATCCTACGAGCACGTCGGCTATGCTTGGCTCGACTATAGGAGCGCGTTAAGGAGATTAACTTTTAAGACGGCTAAGGAGACTCTCCGAGAGGCTCATGAGTATCTGCTTAAGAACTCGAGCCTGCTGCGCTGGGAGAAGCCTTGAGCGGGCTGAGAGCATGAGGGCGATGCTCTCGAAGATTATGGCGATCCTATTTATCCTAGCTTTAGTCGCCTCGATCGCGTGCTCCCCGGCTCATGCTCAAGACGCCGAAGCATCTCTAACCATACGGGTTCTAGATCCTCTGGGGAGGCCGCTGGAGAAGATCGAGGTTCGCCTCATCAAGGATTCGGAGGTTAGGAAGTTCTTAACGAACTCGACGGGCTACGCCGAGTTCAGGCACCTCACCGAGGGAGAATACGTAGCTCGGGTTAAGCTCGATAACGTAACCTTGGCTGAGAGGAGGGTTAGCGTTCCGGGGGACGAGCTTGTGGAGCTGACCGCCCTCGTAAGCGAGGTTAAGCTCTGGGTAAAGAACTTGGATGGCGGGCCGGTTGGAGGAGCCGAGGTTTCCCTGAGAAGCGCGGGGGGATACGAGGTGAGGGCCGAATCCGATGAGGATGGAGCCGTAGGCTTTCGGCTGGTCCCTTACAGCGAGATCGAGGGCGCGGGCTCCTACGCGCTTACCGTTAAG
>JAPDJZ010000015.1 GCA_029258815.1 archaeon | reverse complement strand
AGGAGGACTACCGCCGCACGCCCCCAAAATAGAGAGGACTACCAGCGATTTGTGGCATCGTTTCGATACGAGAAGTTCGAACTATGAGAAATAAAGTGTGTTTACTTCACAGTTAGGTCTAATTCCCTGAGTGATAATAATTGTTCTTTCGTGATTTTGGCTTTTCTAGGAAGTATCGAACATAGTGGACGATATGAGCAATACCGGCAATTCTCATATCTTCCTTCAGGCATGACAAAAGAATCTCTTAGCTTGTAGTACCTGCGGACGAGATTTGGTATAGAATCTATATCTGGTTCTATTTCTCTAGGCATTAGGTCTCGATAGATTACTATGCCGTATACGACAGGCGAGAATCCGTCAATCTCCGCTAAGTAGGCGTAAGCAATGAGTTGCACACGATGAGTCTCATATATCCACCCGCTAGGAGGCGGGTCGCAAGACTTAAGCTCCTGAACTATAAACCCATCAGAAGTCTGCCTCAAAACATCCACACGACCGACCAAACCTAAGGTGTCCTCACTTCTCTTATTCTGAGGTAAATATATCTCGGTACCTATAATCTTCCCCGGAATATGTAAAGAAAGCATCGACCTAATTTGGTTAAACAAATCTTCAATGGTCTTATGGAAATACATGCCTTTCTTGGTATTGTGAGACGATGAAGTTTGGACGCCTATCGACTTAAACCATGGAATTCGAGGACACCAAATCATATCCGAGAGATCAGTGGGAGAAACCATTACTGCTTCACCTCTTCTATAAGCTTCTTTGCTAAAATCTCGATGTGACGTGAGAACTCTTCTAAGGCTTCTCTCCCCAAGACTTTGTGAACCTCCCTAATTGCTGCCTCGATTCGCTCATAAGCGTCTTTCTCCTTTTTACCAATCATGACACTAATCTCGTCTTCAATCAGCTTCCACAGCAACTTATCATCCTCTAATCCATAAAGCTCTTGAAGCTTCTTCCAATTATCAAGATACTCATCAGGAATCTCCACGAAAACTCTTCGTGGCATCCCCGACCACAAGTAAAAGATGTTATATCCACATTTAAAAGCGTTTTTTTATCCAGATAAGCTGAAGCTTCCAATTTTTATTTTGTCATGCAATTTGATTGGCAACGAAAAAGTGAAATGATGTTTTCGTAGAAAAATCGAAAGGCCATAGCCCACACGGCCTAAAAAGCGACAAGCTTTTAACTAAGGCGTTCAGAAATCGGCGGTATTCCTAGCAGGTTTGATATTCTGCCGCCGCATGCCCGCTATTATTTCTCTATGAATTTGAGCAGCTTCTCGATCGCTTCGTCTTTTGATAATCCTATTAGCTTGACGATCTTCGTTCTGTCGGATCTTCCCCTGATTATTGATATGTTTTCAGCTCGGTCGAAGATCTTGTAGAGGTATTTCATTAGATCCCTGTTTACCGCGTGGTGCTTCGGGTTCTTCTCGCTATAGAATAAAAGCTCCCCATCCCTGTAGATTAACCTCGTTTCCCCCGCCCTCGGCGTAACGTAGATCTTTAGGCAAACCCCGTTCTCGACCTCGAGCATAATCCTCTCCAAGTCGGCCTCACGGATTTTCATGAGCTGTTAGAGAATCTTGTGCGCCGCGTTTATAATTCTTGTCTCAGCCGGACTCGGCCTAAAGCCGGCAAGCTTCCCTTTAGTCGATGAACTTTTTCAGTCTATTGATCTATAGAGCAGGAGCGGGAGATCCACCGCCTCTATTCCCCCTATGTTATCTTTCTCTATGATGCTCGCGAACTGGTACATGCAGAGCGGGCATGAGGTTACTATCTTTCTCACGCCCATCTTCCTCGCCTCATCTATTATCATCCTCCCGGCCGAGTCCGCCAAGCTCTTGAACACGAGCTTAACCCCGCTCGATATGCCGCAGCAGTATCCGAACTCCCTGCTCCTCGGAAGCTCCACGAGCTCTATCCCGGGTATGCTCTCGATCAGGCGCCTCGGTAAATCATATTTTCCCGTATATCTCGTGAAGTGGCATGCGTCGAAGTACGAAACCCTTTCTTTGAGGGGCTTTCTGGGCTTAAGCCTCCCAGCTTCAACCAGCTCATCCAGCACCTCGATAACGTGCTTGACCTCTATTCTCTCCCCGATGACCTTCGGATAGATCTCTCTGTAAGCGTAATAACAGGCCGCACATGAAACTATCACTCTCCCGGTATTTCTGCGTTTAATCTTCTTCACATTCTCTTCCGCGGCTTTTCTAAATTCTTCCACGAGGCCGTGCTCCCATAGGAGGAGGCCGCAGCATCTCTCCTCTTCGCCGAGGATCGTGAGGTCGACCCCCGCTCTAAGGAGCATTTCCAACGTGGCCCTGCCGAGATCCGGCATCTTAAACGGTATCATGCATCCGACTAGGTAGATGTTCTCGGCCTTTTCGGGAAGGCTTAAACCTTCTGGTATCCAGCTCGCCCAAAACTCGTTCCCGCCCCCGATCATCGAGCCTTCGCCAATTATGTTGGAGCACATCCGGGTTATCTTCGCCGGCGTCTTCTCCTCCCGAGCGACCCTAGTTCTCAGCGCTCGGACGACTTCCGTTATCCTTATCCCGGTAGGGCACGCCCTTTCACAGATGCCGCAGAGGGTGCACCCGTACACCGCCTTCAGCAAATCCTCTAAGGGAACATCTATTCCCTTGATGAGCCTGCCGGCGATCTCGATCTTCCTCCAGGGGCTAAAGCCGGGATCCCGTGAAGCCAGATAGAGGGGGCACTTCTCCTCGCACACCCTGCACCCGATGCATGAGCTTACCTGATTTTCGAGATCTTCAAGCGGCAATCTTCATCTTCCTGCATCATTCTCGGCCGTCATCATTTATAAAGCGTTTCCATCCCCGGATTATGGAGTCTTATCCGTTTCCGAGCTCCGGTCGTCGAACACCAAGAAGATATTAGGGAGAAAAATGTGGTGAATTACTGCGATAAGGAAGAAAGCTAAACTTACATTATTGGTATTAGTTTTGGTGGCATCTTTCCTTCCTCGAATCGAATCGCGTAAAGGGGTGTTCTAGGTTTTATTCCATAGAGCAGCAGGCATCCGTGTCTTCGCGTGATCCTCAGATGTATATCAGCTAGGGGTGCGAGCCTCCCCGAGATCCACGGATAGGTCGGTTTCAGGGTCCAGATCAGGAGGCCTCCGTATTTCTTCGTGTTATCCACCCCTTGGTAGGCTACGTCCACGAGGCGCTCCCCGAAGATTTGAGCGAGTTTATCTACGCCTATAAGCCTTATCGGAGGCTTCCGATACTCCCTCACGATCGCGGAAACGTATCCTCTAAGTCTTTCAAATATTCGATCCATCCTCTCCGAGCTCGCTTTGATGGCGATCATGGATGCCGGGACTTCGACCTCTTCGAAGGGTAGCTTCAGATACTCTTCGATCTGCCGATCGCTCAGCCCATATATTTTGATGAAGTTTTTCAGGTCTTCTGAAATCATTCCACCGGGCGGTATGCATATGCACGGCATTTCCTTGTGGATGCGCGAGGCTATGCCCGGGCCCTCGATAAACAGCAGCTCTAGGGGCGTTATCCTCGGGTCGGCTTCTAACAGTATCGTCGATCTATTCGGGAATCCTCCTATGATCCGGTCCAAGTCTGGTATCCCGCTCGTATATCCTCCCGCCGGATCCGGAGGCGGCTTGAACGATACGGGCTTTTCCGGGATCGTTATCTTGGTTGGCGGCAGGATTTTGAAGCCTTGATGAAGGGTGAAGCACGCATCGGGGTTCTCGACCGGGCTCCCCCTCATCTTTAGGATCGTTAGCTCTCTGATGAGCTTTCCCTCAAGCCTTCCCGCCTTGAGGTGGATTATTCCATCCGCTATGAACTCCTCGAACCCATGCTCATGCTTCTCATCGGCGGAGGACTCCTCCCTTATTAGGAGGGTCGTGCAGCCTAGGCCCTTAACGATTTTGGAGAAGAATGTGTGGAGGAAGCTTCTCGCCTCGGATCTGCTCTTGAACATGTCGTTAAGCGCGGTGTAAGAGTCTACGACGAGCCTCTTAGCTTGGATCTTCTCGACCTCCTCGATTATCGTGTTGGTGAGCGAGCCGACGGCGGGGCTGAGGAGGGTTGGAAGCTCGAGATAGCGGAACAAGCCCCTATCCCCGAGCTTCTCGAAATCGTATCCGAATCCCCGCATGTAGGAGTAGAATCTTCGCTCATCCTCTATTAGGGAGGCGTAGACGCCCGGCTCGCCGTATCTTAACGCTCCCTCGTAGATGAAGCTGGCGGCCATGGCGGTTTTACCGGTTCCCGGGCTGCCCGAGATTACTATCAAGCCCCCTCTTGGGAGGCCCTTTATAAGCTCGTCTAATCCCTCGATCCCGGATTCTGCGGGCGGCTTTTGGCGCACGTCATTCCCGATATTCATGAAGCTCACCCCCCGATCGGAAGGAACGTCTAGCCAAGCTCGCCCAGACCTCCCTAAGCTTCTCCCCGGCCTCCGGGCTGCCTTCCTTAATCAGTAGGAGAAGCCTTCTCGAGCTTATGTCGAGATCATAGGTCTTTATAAGAGCCTCCCCGAGAAGCATTACTATCGCGTCCGCGCCATCCCCGTAGATCCTCCTCAGGCAGATGTAGAGCCGTTGAGGATACTCGATAAGACCCTCCAGCAGCCCAGCCCCCATGCATCTTCTCAGTTGAAAATCCAAGACCTCCATCCCTCCCTCGCCTAGGATCGAGCTTATTGCGCGTTTAAGCTCCTGCTTCATGATCGGCGTTAGATACTCATCCCTACCTCTCATGAATGAGCGCCTCGAACTCCGCCGCGAGCCATCCGCCCCGGCCTCCTAGGATCGACCCGGCTGATCCCCATTCTCCCTAGTGTATATGCTGACTTAATGTAAATAAGTTTTGTGAATTTTGAAAGGATTAGCAATACCTTTTAAGGAGAATGCTTTATCTTTGGGCATGGGGCCGAGAGAAATTAATTATCTAGTCATTTCTCGCATGAGCAGGTGCTTTCTCTAGCCATGCCGACCCTCCGATTCAACTCCTTATTCGTGCTCCTATGCCGGGAGTATCTCAGGCTTCACCCCGAAGCCGCTAGAGACGTTAAAGAGCTTCTTAGAAGGTGTGGTAGGCTCGCAGCCTACAAGCTTGAAGAAAACTTGGAGTCGTATCCGTGGAGCAGCGTTTCGAGGGCGCTCCCGAGGGGGGCTGAGAATCTAGTAGCTGTTTACGTTCCTGAGAGGGACGCGGAGCGGGTGCGCAGGATCTTGAGGAGATATGGGATCTTTAGAACGCTCTCCTCCTTCTACTACTTCTCCACTCTAATGGTTCTGCTCGGAAACTGGGAGCTTCCGCCGAGGATATGATCTCGGGGGAGAAGCTATTTAACTTAATCGATGGCCCTTGATCCTGTTGAGGCGGTGGGGCTGATATGAGGGTTAGCCTGCGGTTCATACCCGGCTCAGCCGCCAAGCTCCTCGGATTCAGCTCGCTGGAGGTTCTGGATCTCCCGGATAGGTCTAGCTACGGAAGCCTGGTAAAGCTTTTGGACGAACGCTTCAAAGCCTCATCCGGCTCTAGCGGGGAATCGATCCTAGATCACTTCATGCTCTTAATCGGGGGAGAGCCCATCCTGAAGAAGCTCGATCAGGAGATAGATCCCCGCGAGGAGGTTAAGGTGATAATGCTCGCCCTCGGGGGCTAGGCGATGGCGGCCTCCTACGGAGTCGGCGTCCACGAGAAGGGGGAGATAAGCTTGGAGAGGATCCTAGCGGAGGTTAAGAAAAATCCGGAGCTGGAGAAGGCCGGAGCCATAGGATGCTACGTTGGGATAGTTCGTGGAAGGGGGTTGAAGGGGGGGAGTGTTAGGAAGCTTCTCGTGCAGGCGTATAGGGAGGAGGCGGAGGAAAGCTTGGAAAAGATAGCTAGGGAGATTCTCGCGAAGCCCGGGATAGTGGACGTGAGGATCCACCACGTCGTCGGAGAGCTCGAAGTGGGAGAGCCGATACTCTACGTCGTTATCGCCGGATCCCGCAGGCGGGAGGTGTTCGAGTCCCTGAGGGAGGCGGTGGATCGGGTGAAGAGAGAGGCTGCAATCCGGAAGAAGGAGATAACGGACTCCGGGGAATACTGGGTTCCCCGGGGATAGTTTAGCCCCCTCCGACGGGCGGGAGGATCGCGACCACATCGCCGCTCCTAAGCTTGCGATCCGGGTCGGCTCTATCGCCGTTAACTATTATCATGTAGCCCGCCTCCTCCCCCCTCAGAAGCCCCTCCAACTTCTCGAAAACGGCTCCGGCGACGTTCTCATGCCTTTTCAGCACGTATTCGAGGATCAGCTCCCTAACTGTCGGCTCGCCCTCGACCTCATACTCCTCCTCCCTAACCCCGAGGAGATCTCGAAGGGATGCGAAGTATCTCACCTTCACCCTCATCCTTAGCCGTCCTTCGCGATGAGCTTTCAAGGGGGTATTAGGCGTTTTCCCTCCTTAGCCCGAGCTTTACGAGAATGGGCTTAAGCATTCTCCAATCCTCCACAAGCCTGCCTCTGAGGCTCGGGTTCCTGAGAGCTGAGGCGGGATGATACATGGGGATTATGTGCCCCGACCGGGTTAGGGTTGAGAACTTGTACAGCTTTCCGTGAATCCTCTCCATGGGCTCGACCTTCAACCCGAATTTCCCGAAGAGGTAAGCCACCGCGAGATTCCCCAAGGCGATTATCAGCCTCGGCTCGATTATCTCGATCTGCCGATCCAGGTACGGCGCGCACGCCTCCACCTGCTCCCCCGTCGCCCTGTTCTCGGGGAGAAAGCACTTCATAACGTTGGTTATGTAGACGTCCTCCCTCCTGAGCCCGGCCTCCGAGAGAAGCTGATCTAGAAACTTCCCGGCGGCGCCCACGAAGGGCCTCCCCTGGAGATCCTCCTGCCTACCCGGCCCAAGACCAACGAGCATTATCTCGGCGTCGGCCGGCCCCTCCCCGAGGACGGGCTTCCTCCTAGTCTTCCATAGATCGCATCTCCTGCAGCTCTCGATCTCCCTCCTCAATCTATCGAGAAGCTCCTCCTTGGACAAAGGCTCTCAGGAATCTACCTATGCGGCCTTCCGAAATAAGTTTTCCTTAGAATGGTTATTGGGAGAACGATGCGTTTCTAAGCCTATTCAGGGTCCAGACCACGTCGATTCCATCGACTAGGGCTAGATCTGGGGTAACGGGCTTCACGAATGCTTCGAACCCTCGCTCCCTCAAGGTTAGGTTCACCCATCTAACGAGCTCCGAGACGTACATGGGCTCGTCGGGTTTCCTTAGGCTGGCGACTATGTGAGCGATTAGATTCGCTTGAGCTTTCTCAACTATCCTCGGGTTATTCGAGAGATCTAGCTCGAAGCTTTCGCCGTTCTCGTATCTCGCGATGAGCTTAAAGCCCCTAAGCTTAACCTTCCTCAACCCCCTTATCCCATAGAATACCCTCTTCCTCGGAGGCTTGTATTCGATCACGCTTATCGGCGGCGCTATCCTCCTCGCCTCCTCGGTAATCTCCCTCGGGACGTAATTCTCCATTAATATCACCTTATCGGCGGCGCTTACGAGGGCTGAGGAAGCTCCGGCCACCGCGACTATCCCTATCCCGCATCTCGAGACCATGGCCTCGCCCTGCATGGAGAGCGGCTTGATGGGCTCCTCCCTGATTATCCTAGTCATGGCCTCATCCTTGTAGAGTAGGTTCGTCGCGCTCGTATCCTCGTCTATCAGGATCACCTCGGCGTCCATCTCGATAGCCTCGCTCATCGAGGCCGCCATGCTCGTCGAGCCGCTAGCGCATAGGCTTGAGAAGTCGCTAGTATCCCTGCCTGCTGGAAGCTTCTCGATGAAGCTCGAGATATCCACGTGGCTCACCAGCCTACCGTCCTCAGCTCTCACCAAGATCGTCCCACGCCTCGCGATCACGTACTCCCTTCCATCGCCCTTAACGTGATTATAGATTCCCTCTTGGATCGCCTTGAGTAGCGTTGTCTTCCCGTGATAGCCTCCGCCGGTTATAGTTATGAATTCTCTCGGCAGAGCCATGCCCGTTATCACTCTACCGCTCGGAAGCCTTAGACTAACCTCGAGTCCTTCGGGAGCTTTAAACGGTATCGCGCCCCGGAGAGGTTTCGGCGAATAGCTCGACTCCCTCGGAAGAATGCTTCCATCGCCGACGAAGGCTATGTGATCGGATTCGTAAAGCCATCGCCTAATGTATTCCTGATCGAGGTATAGGGTTATCCTCTCCTCGACCTCCTCGATCCTCCTCAACCTAAACATTATCGACTTGAAGAGCTCGGGAACCCTGTCTAGTAGGATCTCGGCGGCCCTCCCCCCGAGAATCCTCCTACCCCTAGCCGGAAGACCTACGAAGAATCTGAATATCAGGCTCTTGCCGGAGGCCTCAACGCAGGATCTCCTCAAGACGCATGGGCCTGGCCTCGGTATCCCGAGGTATCCGCTATTACCGGTTCCGCATCTCTCCCTAAGCCTAACGCTCTCCGAGTAGAGTAGCCTCGCGAGATAATCGAGGAGTGGGGTGAGATTCTTCTCGTCCAGAAGCCTACTCGGAAGCCTATGAACGTTGGGGGGAATCGTCACCTCCATAACCGAGGGCGGAGCATAGGGATCGCCTTGAATCCTCGTGAAGATTCCCTCACCGAAATCATAGCTGAAGACCACGCCCCTAAGCCTCTTATAGGCTCCATACCTTCTCCCATCAAGCCTCCCTAGAAGACTTCTCAAATCCCCCTCGCTTAGAACCTTGCTGAAGCCCATTCCAGAGCGTGGACAACCAAGCTCTTATCAAGAATTCCGGGTAAGGGTTATATCGAAGCCTCCTCCGAGAGCAGAGTCCTTTTAAGGGTCATACCGCAACACTAACATCCCGAGGAGGAAAGGTTCATGCCGTATACGGCTCGTTTGAGGTTTAGCGGGGGCGTAACGGTCGTCTGCAGGCTCATAGACGATCCGGAGCTCGAAAAGCTTGCCGAGAAATCCCCGTTTAGCTCGGAGGCCGAGCGATGGGGCGACGAGGTATACTTCGAGCTGCCCGTGAAGCTTAGGCTGAGGGGCGAGAAGACGCTCATGGAGGTCGGGGAGGTGGCGTACTGGCCCGAGGGGAACTCGCTCTGCCTCTTCTTCGGCCCGACGCCGGTCAGCAAGGACGATAGACCCGTGGCTTACAGCGACGTAAAGCCTCTTGGAAGGGTTGTCGAAGGACTTGAAAGCTTGAAAGAAATCAGGGATGGGGAAGGGGTTAGAGTTGAGATCGAGAAGGATTAAACTTTACCTCATCCCTTCTCTAAGATTTTCCTCGCCCGCTCGGCTATCGCTTCAGCCATCTCGCTCGTCGAGGCAGATCCTCCCAGGTCGTAGGTTACGTGCTTTCCCTCGGCTATAACCTCCTCGGTCGCCTTGAAGATGGCGTCCATCTTATCCCTCTCCCCGAGATATCCGAGCATCCAAGCGAGCGAGAGTATCGTGGCTGTCGGGTTCACCTTATTCAGCCCCTTGTATTTCGGGGCGCTTCCGTGAGCCGGCTCGAACATCGCGTAGTCGTCTCCCATATTCGCCGAGTAGACCATGCCTATGCTCGCGACCAGCGCCGCAGCCTCCTCGCTAATTATATCCATGAACAGGTTGGATCCGAGGATTACGCTCTGATTAAACCTCTCGTGGTTCTTGACGAGCTGCTGGGCCATGTTATCTATGAAGTATTCATCCCACCTTATCCCGGGATAATCCCTCGCGACCTCCTGAACTGCTTCGACGAAGACGCCGTCGCACTCCTTCATTATGTTCCTCTTGGTAACGACCACGACCCTATTCCAGCCCCTCTCCCTAGCTATCTCGAAAGCCTTCCTAGCAACCCTAAGCGACTGCCTCCTGCTAATCTTCCTAATAGCTATGGCTACGTCCGGCGTGATTCTGAGATCTATACCCGTGTAAAGGCCCTCCGTGGCCTCCCGGACGCAGACGAGGTCGACGGGGCCGAGCCTCCCCCTAATCCCGCCGAGGGTCTTCACGGGCCTTATGTTCGCGTAGAGGTCGAACCTCTGCCTGATGCTAACCGCGACGCTCTTCAGGCTCTTAACGTCCGGCGGGGTCGTCGTCGGGCACTTTAGAACGGCGTCAGACTCCTCGAGCAGATCCCAAACCTCCTTGGATATCATCGAGTCTCCACCGTGTTTAAGCCACCACTCGTATCCCGCGTCGACCTGAATGATCTCAACCCCGCTTCCAACGGCCTCGTAAACCTTCATAGCGGCTTCGGCGAGCTCAGGCCCCGTCCCATCCCCGCGAATCAAAACAGCCTTCCTTCCCAAGACCTCGAATCACCCGCTGGCTAAGGTTTCGAACGCTAATTTAGGATTTCCCCGGGCTCAAACCTCGAATCCGGCCCTCTTCGCGAAGAGCCTGAACTCCTGATCGCCTATGGGATACCGCCTCTCCCGGGCTGAGAACTCTCTGGTTATCAGCTCCACGAGATTTAGAAGTCTCGGATCGTTTTCATCCACCTTTCTCCCGAGGATCTCCTCGAGCTTGAGCCTTATCCCATGCTTCCCGGATCTCCTGCCGATGACTATCGACCTATGCTGGCCCACTAGCTCTGGCGGGAAGGTCTCGTAGGTTAGAGGAAGCTTGGAGATTCCGTGCAGGTGGATTCCGGATTCGTGGGCGAAGGCGCCATCCCCCACGATGGCCTTGTTCACCGGTAGATGGTATCCGAGGGATGAGGCTATGTATACCGCGAGCTCCCTAAGCGGCTTAAGATTCCACTTCCTAACGTCGTAGTGTATGTAGCAGTTCATTATGATCTTCTCGGTCTCGGCGTTTCCAGCCCTATCCCCCAGGCCTAGGAAGGTCGTGCTGACGTAGACCTTATCGTATAAGCCGTCTGCGGCCCGTATGGTGGCCATGGTGTTCTCGACAGCGTTGCCGAGGTCGTCGTGGGCGTGGATCTCGATATACGGGATCTTGGTCTCGGCCTTGATTCGCTTAACCTTCTCGGGTATCCCTCGCGGAAGGGGGGCGCGCGGATCGGATAAACCGCATCCAACCGTATCGCATATCCTATAGACCTGAGCGCCTGCCTCGGCCACGGCGTTTACGAAGGCCTTCTCGAACTCCCACTCCGCCCTCGTGCTATCCTCGCCGTGGACGAAAACCTCCATCCCATGATCCCTAGCGTAGGTTACGGCGTCCACCACCCGGCCGACCAGATCCTCCAGGGTTAAGCGAGGCCACTTCGCGAAGTGGATGAAGGAGACTGGATGGGAGATTCCGACTTGGCTGAAGCCGAGCCTTATGGCCTCGTCTATATCCCCTCTATTCGCCCTACACCACGCCGCTAGGATCGGGCCTAGGCCGTGATCCTGCATGAGCTTAACCGACTCCTTATCCGACTTCGTGTAGATCATGACCTCGAGCCTCTCGACCCCTATCTCCCTGAGCATTAACGCGATCTTCAGATACTCTTCCGGTCTTGGGTTGAGCAGGCCGGCCATCTGCAGCCCCTCCCTAAGCGTCGTATCATCTATTATGACGTCCACGTTAAGCGGCAGAGGCTCGTAGATTATCCGCTTAACCTCCTCCCACTTCTCGGGATCGAATCCGTCGAAGTAGGAGAGCGAGGAGAGCCTCTCGACGAGCCTCCTCCTAGCCCTCTCTAGAGATTCAAGATCCCTCCGAATCATTTTCCAGATACCGGGATCAGATTACCTTAATAAGATTTTTCAGCCGGCTCGAGGCATGGGGCGATTATTCTTCGAAGGAGCCGGCCGCTAGCCTAAAATTCCTCTAGCTTTCACCGCTCTCGCGACTAGGATGCCCTTGGTTAGCTCGCATACGAGGAAAGCGAGCGCGGAGAGCGCCGCTATTAGCATTAGATCGCTCGCGGTGGGTAGAACCACCCTGAAGGCTTCTCTGACGGGCTCGAGGCTCATGAGGAAGCTTATCAGGAATACTTCCCAGCCTACGGCGAGGATCAGGAGCTTATGCGGAGGCGCCTTGAGGACCGGGTATCTAAGCGAGCGGCAGCTTAAAGCTATGGCCAGCTCCATGAAAACGAAGGTTAGGAAGACTAGGGTTACGGCTCTGATCGGGCCGCTCAAGCCGCGCTCTAGGAAGTAGCAGAGGAGCAGGATGGGGGTTGCGACCACGGGTATCGCGATTAGGAGCGGGAGAACCTCCCTGCTGAAGATCGACTCCCTCGGATTTCGCGGAGGCCGCTCCATTATATCGGGCTCGGGCGGAGCTACTCCCAAGGCTAGGGCTGGAAGCCCATCCGTGGCCAAGTTTATGTAAAGTATGTGCGCTGGGAGGAGGGGTAGCGAGAATTCTCGGAAGAGGTAGATCGAGATCACGGCGCCTATCGAGAGGACGGCTATCTCGATCATGTTGCATGAGAGGAGGTAGACTAGATACTTCTTGATGTTATCGTAGATCCATCTCCCGAGCTCTATCGCCTTAACTATCGTCGCGAAGTTGTCGTCGAGCAGGATCATGTCCGACGCCTCCTTCGTAACCTCCGTCCCCGTAATCCCCATCGCAACCCCTATGTCCGCCTGCTTGACCGCGGGGGCGTCGTTCACCCCATCCCCCGTCATAGCGACTACCTCTCCCCGCTTCTTCCAAGCCCTAACTATCCTAAGCTTGTGCATGGGCGAAACCCTAGCGTAAACCGTAACCCTATCGACGATCTTCTCGAACTCGGGGTCGCTTAGCCTATCGAGCTCCTCCCCCGTTAGGGTTAGGTCTCCCTCGGAGTAGATCCCCATCTGCTTGGCGATCGCGAGGGCCGTAAGCTTATGATCTCCCGTAATCATTATCGGCTTGATCCCAACCCTCTTACAGACCTTTATCGCCTCGATGGCCTCCTCCCTCGGAGGATCTATCATCCCCATTATCCCGAGAAACACCATGTCCTTCTCGACGTCATCCGGAGAGCCGGCGAGCCTCCTATACGCTATCGCGAGGTTCCTAAGAGCTTCCCGGGCGAACTCCTCGTTCACCTTCAGGATCTCCTCCCTAAGCTCTGGAGTTAGCTCCGCGACGCCGCCGTCCACCTGAACGTATCTGCATCTCTCCAGAACTATCTCGACCGCGCCCTTCATGAAGGCTACCCTGCCGTATCCGCCGAGTTCGTGGATCGTGGTCATGCGCTTCCGCTCGGAGCTAAAGGGTATCTCGTCGATCCTAGGATGCCTCCTCCTGACCTCCCCGTGCTTGAAGCCGGCCTTCTCGGCCGCGACGATCAGCGCCCCCTCGGTCGGATCCCCCTCGATAACCCAGCTACCATCCGATTCCACGAGCCTAGCGTCGTTGCACAGGATCGCTCCAAGCATCGCGAGCTTGAAGCCCTCACTCTCGGGATCGTAATTCCCTCTCAGCTCCCCCCGAGGCTCGTATCCGGAGCCGGTAACCTAGAGGACCCTCCCGTCCACGTAAATCTTCTTAACGGTCATCTCCCCCCTCGTGAGGGTTCCGGTCTTATCCGAGCAGATCACGGTTACGCATCCGAGGGTCTCGACGGCGGGCATCCTCCTAACGAGAGCATTCCTCTTCGCCATCTCCCTCATCCCTATGGCCAGGGTTCCGGTAACTATCGCCGGAAGCGCCTCGGGGATCACGGCGACGGCCAGGGCGGTCGCGAAGAGCATGACCTCGACCGCGGTCTCCAGGGCCAGCTTTCCCACGATTAGAAGATCCTCCAAGATCAGGGCCGCCGCTATCAGGGCGCAGATCCCTATAACGAGCTTGCCGAGAACCCCCCCGAGCTCCCTCATCCTCCTCTCGAGCGGGGTCTCCGCAACCTCGATTCCGATAACCTCCTTGGCTATCTTCCCGAGCTCGGTTCTCATCCCCGTCGCGACGACGACGGCCCTACCCTTACCGTAGGTTACCACGGTTCCCGCGTAGATCATGGATCTGCGATCCGGAAGCGAGACCTCGCTTGGAACGGGCTCGACCTGCTTCTCGACGGGCGTCGACTCCCCGGTTAAAGCGGCCTCGTTAACCTGAAGATTCCTGCACTCGATTATCCTGCAATCGGCCACTACCCTATCGCCGGCCTCGACTAGTATCACGTCCCCCGGAACGACCTCCCTGGCGGGGATGACCTTCTCGACGCCGCTCCTAAGCACGGTGATGGACGGCGTAAGCAGCTTTCTCAAAGCCTCGATGGCCCGCTCGGCTCGGTACTCTTGGACGAATCCCAGGGTTGAGGCTGCGAGGACTATCGCGAAGATGAGGATGCTGTCGACCGGAAACTCGTTTTCGATGATCGAGACGGCGTAGGATATCGCCGTGGCGGCGAGGAGGATTAAGATGAGCGGGCTCTTAAACTGGTTAATCCAAAGGGAGAGGGCCGAAACCCTC
>JAPDJZ010000174.1 GCA_029258815.1 archaeon | reverse complement strand
GGTTTATCTTCTCAACCATACGCTTCTCCTTTAGGTCATAATAGACCTCGCTTCCAGGAGGCGGGGTGGTCATTAGGTATCCTCGCATCTTTGACTTCTCCGGGTTTCCTACTAGGGTGGCGGTGTCGGGCGCGGCCCAGCAGAACATGGCCTTCTCCTTGTTTAGGAAGTAGTCCCACTTGTCGGCGAAGGTGAAGGTGAAGCCGACCGGGTCCATGTATTTCGTTACTATCTCCTTGAATAGCTTGGCAGCTTCTATCATTCCCTCCGTCTTGAGAAGAGGCTCCATGGTCTCGGGATCGAACCAGAATATGTTGTGATGCTTATCGATGGTCGGGCCGTACTCTACTAGGAAGGGCGCCGCGAAGGGTATGAACCAGAACGGGCCCTGCTCTCCGACCCTAAGACCCATAATTATTCCCCAATCGTCCTCTCCGTCCCCGTTCCAGTCCCATCCCGTGAAGAACTCGCACATGTCCCTGATCTTCTGCCACGTCAACTCCTTCCTCTTATACCATCCATAGGGGTCGAGCTCGTAGCCGAACTTGTTCTTGAACTCGCGCCTCTTATCCTTATCCTTCAAAACCTTATCCATGTACTTCATGTTCCAGTTGAAGTACCAGGCGTCGCTATCCCACGGGACCCCGTACCAGTGGCCTCCCCACTTGGAGCACTGGGTTACCGAGTAGGACCATTTCTCCGGATACCAGTTCGGGAACCTCGGATCCGCGATCCACTTGTCCAGCTGGTGGACGTAGCCCGGGATTACGAGGTCGCCCATAATGTTGCTGCACGGCACGAACCCGTCGTATGCTCCGGTTCCCGTGCTCAGGTCCGCGATGATCTTGATCGGGAGGTCGGCGAAGGACAGCTCCACGACCTCTATATCCATCCCGGTCAGGGATTTGACCTCATCCCTGTAGTAGTAGAACGGGCCGCAGATGGGCCCCTTAACTCCTCCGGCTAGGGCTGCGACCGTTACCTTAACGCCCTCGAACCGGACTTTCGGCGTCGTCGGAGGAGCGGTCGGAGAAGCGGTCGCGGTTACGGTCTTCGTAACGGTCTCGGTCTTGGTTACGGTCTCTTTAACCGTCTCCGTTACGGTCTTGGGAGGGGCTGCGGTGGAGCCCGCGAGATATCCGCCAACCCCGGCCACGGCGCCTGCGACGACGGCCGTTATAGCGATTTTGCCAGCGGTCGATATAGCCTTTCTGCGGGAAATCTTCTTATTCATCTTACCCGAAGACATGCAATTATCAAGGTGATTAGAATTATATAAGGGTTGCTCGGGCTTAACATTTAGATTACGTAAGGTCTAAAAGTAGATTTTGTCCGAGGACTCTTGTCGCTGCTATGAGCGGCGAGGCCGAGCGATTGAATAACCTAGATCTAGCTAGGCTTAAGAGCTTCGAGGAGGAGGTTTCTCGGGATCCATCGAAGGGCGTTGAGAAGGTAAACCTCGCCCTACACTGGGCTTTCGAGAAGGTTAAACCTCAGATGTACGCGGAGATCTCGGCCGAGCGATACTCGCTCATACTCGAGTCCGAGCTGCCCAGCTCTCTAGGAGGACGCGGGGTTAGGCCTTCCCCGGCGCAATACTTCCTCCACGCTATCGCCGCCTGCTTCCTCTCATATCTCATGATAATAGCTTCTCGGAGTGGGCTTAAGTTCGAGAAAGCGCTTGTCGAGGCGGATGCCGAGATAAACCACTCCGCGCTGAGCGGTTCTGAGGTGGAGAACCCGGTTAGGATAAGCCTGAGGGTTAAGCTCGAGCCCGAGCTTCCCGAGGAGGAGGCGCTGGCCCTCCTCGAAGATGCTAAGCTGAAGTGCCCGGTCTTCCGGCCTATCGGCCTCGAGATAAGCCTCATCCGTTAAGGGAGGGCTCCGGCTCTTCTACGCGGCTTCGGCGATCTTCTTCAGCTGCCTCCTATACATCTCGAGTATCTCGTCCGTCGTCGTCGCGTCCTCGGGGGCTTTATCGAGCCTGTATCTTCCCGTGAACCTCGGGAATCTTATCGCCAGGCCGAACCCCTCCTTTACAGCTCCCCAGCCGGCTCGGTGGATCGGGCTTATCGTTATCTCGTCTCCTATTATCTCTAGGACGAGCCTGGGCTCGAACCAGATGTCGGCCTCCATCCCGGACTCTACCCGGGCGTGCTTATGCGGTATCTTGTAGGGTTCCAGCATCTCTGGAAGCTTCTGGAGGTCCTCGTCGGTGAACCCGCTTCCGACCTTGCAGACGGATTGGAATACGTCCTTCTCCTTGTTGTACGCGGCCATTAGGAGGGCGCCGTAGGTTCCGCCCCGCTTACCCCTTCCGTGGAATGCCCCGACCACGACTAGGTCGACGGTGTCCATCATCTCGCTCTTATAGCTCCGCTTTAGCTTGATCCAGAGCCAGCCTCTCGCCCCGGCTCGGTAGATCGCCTCCTCTCCGACCGCCTTCACGACTAGGCCCTCGCACCCGTTCTCGATCGCCTCGTGGAAGAACTTTTCGAGCTCCCTCGGGTCGCTGGTGAAGATCGCCCTGCTGAGCTTAACCCGGTCAGTCTCCTCTATTATCGATTCGAGGGCCCTCCTGCGCTCTTCTATCGGCTCCAAGGTTAAGTCCCTTCCGTTGTGGTAGAGTAGGTCGAAGAAGTGCAGCCTAACCGGATACTGCTCCACCGCCTTGTGGACGTCGTGCTTCCTCTTCCGGTGCATGAGCTCCTGGAAGGGCAGCATATCCCCCGTGTCCGGGTCTATCGCTACGCACTCGCATTCTAGGATCGCCTCATCGGCCTTCACGTGCTTCCTCACGAGCTCGACGACGTCCGGATACTGGGAGGTGATGTTCTCGAGCCTTCTCGAGAAGATTACCACCTCGTCGGCTCTCTTGTGTATTTGCTGCCTCTCGCCGTCGTACTTGTATTCGGCTAGGCATTTTCCTCCGAGCTTCTGGAGTATCTCCTCGGCCGAGCTAAGCCTCTCGGCTAGCATGGGCCTTATCGGCCTTCCGACCGTTATCCTGATCTTCTTCAATCCCTCGACCCCTTCGAGGGCCGCGGTCTTAGCGACGAAGCCTATGTCGGATGTTATGTTGTAGGCCCTCTCGAAGAGCTCCCGGGTCTCCTTACCCCCGCCGTAGAGGATGGAGAGAGCGTCTAGGATGGTCATGTCGGCGACGCCGAGCCTCATCTTGCCCGTAACTATCCTGAGGATGTATTTTGCCTCCCTCGGCTGGGCTGAGGCGAGTAAGCCGCTTAGGATCTGAACCTTGGTCTCCATGGACCCCTCCCCGGTCTCCCGGGCGATCCGCTCGAGGGCCGAGTATACGTCCTCGACCGTAAGCTCTTGAACGAATAGGGTCGCTTGGCTTCGCTTGGCTAGCATCCGCTCTCCTGCGAGCCCCACGTCCCCGAGCTGCTTGTACGCCTGATCGACCTCCTTCTCGCTCGCTCCGGAGGCCAGCTTAACGGCTCTTAGGGCGAGCCTATCCGCGACCCCGAGCTCGAGGCCCACGAAGGGCGGGTAGACTTCGCCGAGCGTCAGGTATACTACCTTATCTATTATTTCCGGGGGAGTTTTCCTGAGAAGCTCCACCAGCAGGTTCGTCATCTCTATCCTGCCGCTAATCGCCTCGATCTTCTCATAGAATTCAACGAGCTCGGAGAAGAGCATTTCCCCTCCATTTTGAATTCTCTACCGCCGCCTAATTAAGGGTTGCCGGCTCTCCGGACTTAAGATCGCCCGGGGCTATATCCCGGGAACGCGGGAGAATATCCGCCCCATTCCCCCGATCACACCTAAATAGAATAGCTTGCAAGGATTTTACCAAGAATAGGCTATGCCGAGGGACATCGTCATAGAATATCGGCCGATAGGGGTTATTCACTCGCCCTTTAAGGACGTTCGCGGAACCCCGATCCAGCCTAGGGCGGCTGAGGGGGCTAGGGGGGTTGTCGAGGTTTATCCGGAGTACGCGGAGGGGCTGAAAGACCTCGAAGGATTCTCCCACGTAATCCTGCTCTATCACTTCCACCTAGTCAAAGGCTATAAGCTGCTCGTTAAGCCGTACATGGACGACGAGCTTAGAGGGGTTTTCGCAACCCGGGCGCCGGCGCGCCCAAACCCCATAGGCCTCTCGGTGGTTAAGCTGGTTGGGATGGACCGCGGCAGAATCATCGTCGAGAACATAGACGTGGTCGATGGAACCCCGCTACTCGACATAAAGCCATACGTGCCGAATTTCGACGTCTTCGAGGCTGATAGGATCGGCTGGCTCGAGAGGGCAGTTTATAAGCTCCGACGCGCGAGAGATGATGGAAGATTCGTCAAGAGGTAGGAGCGATGAAAGCCCTCAGCGACATATCGAAGATAGGAATACTTATGATCGGGGTCGCGCTATTGGTGATAGCCGGGATCGCGGTCCACTTCTACATAACCTTCCTGCAGCGCGTCCCACCCCCGTCGCCTCCCCCTCCCTTCCACGCCTATTGCCGCTATAACGCGGTGATAATCCACGCCAATCAAGATCTAGAGAACCTCGAGGTCCTCGATAACAGGTCGATAAGGCTGTGCTCGTTCGATAGGATCCGGGCTGGATCCGAGGAGCTGTGCGCGGTGGGCGGGAGCGGCCTATACGTTGTTCAGGCCGGAGAATACAAGAAAATCGTCGAGTGCGTGGAGGAGGAGATTATAAAATTCGACTAGGCCGCATTATCACTCCGATGAAGGTGGTCTTCCATAGGGGCTACTGTGAGGTGTATTCCTCCGACCCGGCCGCTGCTCCGGGTAGGATCGAGTCTATCCTTAGGGAGCTCGAGGGATACGAGTTCGTGGAGCCCGAGCCCGCGAGCGAGGAGGATATACTTCTAGTCCATGATGAGGATCATCTCGAATACGTTAAGGGGCTTGGAAGGGTTTACGAGGTCGCGTTGCTCGCTGCCGGCGGGGCGATAAAGGCTTCGGAGCTGGCGATGAGCGGCGTTCCGGCCTTCGCCTTGATCCGGCCTCCGGGGCATCACGCTGGTAGGGATAGCTGCTGGGGCTTTTGTTACTTCAATAACGTCGCGATCTCGGTTGAGAGGCTTAGAGCCGCTGGGAGGATTAGGAGGGCCGTGATAGTCGATATAGATCTCCACTACGGAGATGGGACTGCCGGGATCTTCGCCGGAAACCCTGACGTGGCCTATCACCACGTAGCCCACGGGCCGGGGGAGGTGTTCCTCGAAGACCTCTCAAGGTTCCTGAAGTCGATCGGAGAATGCGACATCGTAGCGGTTTCAGCCGGATTCGATAGGCATAGGGAGGATTGGGGAGGGATGCTCGAGACGGACGACTACAGGGTTGCCGCCGAGATAATCAGGGAGTTTTCGGAGGAGAGGTGCCGGGGCAGGAGATACGCCGTGCTCGAGGGAGGTTATAATCATAGGGTTCTCGGGAGAAACGTGATGGCATTCGTCGAGGGGCTGGGCTGAGGCGGCCGGGACGCGCATAACCCGCCTAGACCTAGATGGATTTAAATTTCCCAATCACCCCCACTTGACCGGGAAGAGGAGGCGATGGCATACCAAATTCTATAGCCTCCCGGCTGGAGGCCTCCACGCCTCTTATCGAGGCCTTATCTAGTCCTAGCCTTGGGGGTGTAGGTCGATGCCTAGCTTAGGTGCGAGATACGATTCGCTCGAGGTGGAGAGGGAGGTCTCGAGATTCTGGGCCGAGAACCGGATCCTCGAGAAGGTCTTTAGGATGAATGAGGGGGCTCCGACCTTCGCGTTCCTAGAGGGGCCTCCCACCGTGAACGGCTACATGCACGTAGGCCATGCGCGCGGCAGAATCTACAAGGACGTGATCCTCAGGTTTCAGGGGATGAACGGGCTGCACGTCTGGAGGAGGGGCGGATGGGATTGCCTGGGGCTTCCGACGGAGCTTGAAACCGAGAAGAGGCTGGGCCTGAAGTCTAAGAAGGACGTCGAGAAGATCGGAATGGAGAGGTTCGTCGAGGAGGCGAACAGGCTCGTAGACTACTACATCGATCACTGGAGGAGGGCTTCGGAGAGGCTGGCCGTCTGGCTCGACTACGACAACGCCTACCAGACGAGGCATGAGAGGTATATCGAGCACGTCTGGTGGCTGATAAAGCAGGCTCACGAGAAGGGAGACCTCGTGGAGAGCTATAGGGTCGTCCCCTTCTGCCCGCGCTGCGAGACGCCGCTAAGCAGCCACGAGGTAGCCCAGGGATACGAGGAGGTTGAAGACCCGTCGATCTACGTGAAGTTCAGGCTCGAGGGAGATGGAAGCCAGTATATCGTGATCTGGACCACCACGCCCTGGACCCTCGTGGCCAACGAGGCCGTCGCCGTCCACCCCTACGAGGAATACGTGAAGGTCAGGGTCGGAAACGAGTATTGGATACTCGCCTCGAAGCTTATGGCGCTTGTCCTCGGAGCCCTAGACGTTACGAGCTATGAGGTGGTCGATCGGTTCGAGGGATCCGCAATCGTCGGTCTGAGATACGAGCACCCGCTGATCGAGAAGGTTCCAGCCCATCGGGAGCATAAGCCCCCAGCCCACACCATAATCGCGGCCGACTTCGTAACGATGGAGGAGGGAACCGGATGCGTTCACACGGCCCCGGCTCACGGCCCGGAGGACTTCGAGGCGGGCGTGAAGGTCGGCCTCCCGATCTTCAACCCGGTCGGATCCAACGGATACTTCACCGAGGCCGGCGGAGAATATGCTGGGAAATACTTCAAGGAGGTCGGCGAGTTGGTCATGGACTATCTCGAGGAGAAGGGCCTCCTCCTGAAGCGCGATAAGGTTAGGCATAATTATCCCCACTGCTGGAGGTGCGGGTCCCCGCTAATCTACCTCTCGAGCAGGCAGTGGTTCCTCAGCGTGAAGAGGATTAAGAAGCTGATGATAGAGGGTAATAGGAGGGTCTTCTGGAAGCCTAGGTGGGCTGGGGAGCATAGGTTCGGGGACTGGCTCGAGAACGCCGAGGACTGGTGCATAACTAGGACCAAGATCTGGGGGACCCCGCTCCCGATCTGGAGATGCGAGAGATGTGGGGAGATTAAGGTCGTTTCGAGTAAGAGGGAGCTCGAGGAGGCCGAGGTTAAGCCGGAGGTTATCAAGCTTCTGAGACCTTGGGTCGATCGGGTGATGTTCAGGTGCGGGAAGTGCGGCGGATGGATGAAGCGCGAGCCATACGTGATGGATACTTGGCTCGACTCGGGGATGGCTCACACCGCGAGCATAGACGGATTGAGGAACAGGGATCTCTTCAAGAAGCTGTTTCCATACGACTTCATAACCGAGGCGATAGATCAGACCCGAGGCTGGTTCTACACCCTGCTCTTCACCTCTACCCTACTCTACGGGGAGCCTCCATATCGAAGCGTCCTAAACCAAGGCCACGTGATGGATGCTCAGGGCAGGAAGATGAGCAAGAGCCGCGGAAACGTCATCTGGGCCATGGACGTGATGGAGAGATATGGGGCCGATCCGCTGAGATTCTATCTCGCGTCGAAGTCGGCTCCGTGGGAGAACATGAACTTCGTCGAGCGGGAGGTGGAGCAGACGATCCAAGAGCTCAACATACTCTGGAACGTCTTCTCCTTCGCCTTAACCTACTTCGAACTCGATAAATTCGACCCCGAGAGAATTAGGGTCGAATCCGTTCAGAAGCATCTTAAGCCTGAGGATAGGTGGATACTCTCGAAGGTTAACGGCTTGACGAGCCGGGTTACGAGCTGCCTCAAGACCTACGATATACACTCGGCCGTGAGGGCTTTGAGAGACTTCATAGTGGACGACCTAAGCAGGCTATACGTGAGAGCCGTCAGGAGGAGGGTCTGGATCGAGGAGGAGACCTGGGATAAGCTAGCGGTCTACGCGACCCTCTACTACGTTCTCAAGAGGCTCGTCCTTCTCCTAGCGCCCGTAACCCCATACCTGGCCGAGAAGCTATACCAGAGCCTAAGGCTCGGAGACGATCCGGAGAGCGTCCACCTCTGCAGGTGGCCTAGGCCCGACGCGGAGTTCGTGGACGAGGAACTCGAAGACGATATGGAGATAGCGAGGGCCACCGTCTCGGAGGCTATAGCCCTAAGGCAGAAGCACGGTAGGAAGCTCAGATGGCCTGTCAAGTCTTTGATCCTCTCGCCGAAAAGCCCGAAGAACAGGAAATCGCTGGAGAAGCTCGCGGAGTTCATCAAATCTCAGGTAAACGCCCTCGAGTTCAAGATACTCGACGTAGGGGAGAAGCCCGAGGAGGTTGAGGTTTTGGTGAAGCCCGTTTACGAGAGGCTGGGGCCGAGGCTTAGATCGGGTTTAAGGGAGGTTGAGGAGAGGCTTAGAATGCTCGGCGAGGATCGGGTTAGATCCGAGCTTGAGAGGAGCGGGCGCCTAAAGCTGATCCTATCCGATGGGAGGAGCGTGGAGCTAACCGAGGAGGACCTATCCTTCGAGGAGGCCCTTCCAGAGAATCTGGGTAAGATCGACGGCAGGTTCGCGGACATCTACATAGACCTCTCGGAGACGAGGGACATCGTAGCCCAATCGCTCGCTCGAGAAGTCATCAGGAGGATTCAGGTTATGAGGAAGGAGCTCGACCTCGTGATCTCGGACTACATCGACGCCGTGATAATCGCCCCGGATGAGGAGGATCTAGAGCTCCTAGACGAGGTGAGGGAATACATCAGGGAGGAGGTTAGAGCGAAGAACCTGACGATAGCCTTAGGCGCGGAGAAGCGTATCGAGAAGGCCTACGAGAAGACCTGGAACATAGGGGGAAAGGAGTTCAGGATGATCATCGCTAAATCCGGGGGCTGAAATCCCTAGGTGGAACTTTGCCATCTCTCATAGAATACGCTAGGGAGGTCTTCAGAAGGCTCGACGAAAACCACTTCAAGGTTCTCAGGGTAATCGAGGCGAACCTATCGAGATACGAGGTCGTCCCGCGGGAGGTAATCTTCAGGGAGAGCGGGCTGGGTCAGAGGGCCGAAAAGCTCCTAAGAAAGCTTCACGAGTATAAGCTGATCTGGGCTCCCCGAGGCCTCGAGAGGGGATTCTGCATAAACTATAACGGCTTAGACCTACTGGCCTTGAAAAACCTCGTGGACCGGAATATCATCGAGAGCCTTGGAAGACCTCTAGGGGTCGGCAAGGAGGCGGACGTCTACGACGCCCTCTCGCCGAAGGGTGAGAGAATCGTCGTCAAATTCTTCAGGATAGGTAGGACGAGCTTTAGAAGATATGAAAGGCATAGGACGAGCCTCCTCTCGGCCCATAGCTATCTCGCGGCCTCGATAAAAGCCGCCTCGAAAGAGTATCAAGCCCTCAGAATACTTCATCCGAGGGGCGTTAAGGTTCCGAGGCCGATAGCGCGGAGCATGCACGTGATCGTTACCGGGTTCTTCCGGGGGATAGAGCTCGCGATAATTCAGCAGCTCGAAGACCCTTTAAGGATTCTAGGCGATATCCTCGAGAACGTGAGGAAGGCGCGCGACGCGGGAGTCGTTCACAGCGATCTAAGCGCGTACAACGTTCTCGTAACGCCCGAGGAAGATATCCTGATAATTGATTGGCCTCAGTGGGTTAGCCCCAGGCACCCCATGGCGAAAACATATCTTCGGAGGGATCTGTCGGGCTTAATCAAGTTTTTTAAAAGGAAGTGGAAGGTCTCGGAATTACCCGAGGAATGCTCGAAGCTCGTCGAGGATCTTTGTGGGGAAACATTTTTAGCATAAGCTCGCGGGGCTACCCTTGAAGGTGCGCCGGCGATGGTATCCATGCGCGTCGGAGCCATCATCAGCCTCCTCGGGGTAGCGGTAGCTTTCGTCCCCTCGATCTACTACCTAACCCTATCGGTAGGATCTCCCATGAGGAAATTTCTAACCCAGCACATCCTCGCGCTCCCACTAATCCTATACTTCACGATCGCGGGCGGAGCGATAACTGCCCTAGGACTACTCCTATTCGTTAGGGCGGCTCGAGCGCCCATCGAGACGCAGGCCTCCAGCATCGTGAGAAGGCCCTACCACGTCCCCGGGCCGGCTCCACCTCCGCGACCAGCCCAGCCCGCTAGGAGAGCTGCGAGAAGCCCTCGGAAGCCTAGGAGGAGGGAGGCGAGGGAGATAGCCGCCGAGATAGAGCGGGAGATAGAGGAGATAGTTCAATCGGGGGCGGTCGAGGGGGTTGAGGAGGCAGGGGTGGAGGAGCTTGAGGAGGAGCCTTTGATCAAGGTGGTTACGAGGGGGCAGGACATGGTCTGCCCGAACTGCGGCGAGCTTAACAAGCTCGGCTCGAAGAAGTGCTCTAAATGTAAGAAGCCTCTTTACGAGCTTGAGGAGGGGGAGCCCACTTGCCCGGTCTGCGGCGCGCCGCTTCGATCAGCGAGAAGGATCACCAAGGACAGGTTCGTATGCGGTCTCTGCTTCTCCGAGCTCGTAATACCTGAGGAGCTTCAGAAAGTCCTCGAGTCGAGGTAGCTACCCCGCCGCGTCGCTCCTTCGGCTCGATCGCCGGGAAAAGCTTAAAATCCCCTCAAAATTCTATAATGTGAAGAAGCGTTGAGCCAGATGCGAAGCCTCGGAACCAGCGCCGGCAGAAGACCGCTCGCAACCGTTGCGAAGCACCTAAACAGGTTCGTTAGGGTGAAGCTGAAGAACGAGCTCGTGTATGAGGGGAGAATGGTCGAGTGCGATAGCTACATGAACATCGTGATCGAGAAAGCGGTCGAATACGAGGGGAATGGAAGGAAAGCCCAATACCCGAGGATACTCATCCGAGGAAATAATATAATGTATATTCAGCTTCAGCCCGAGCTGGCCGAGATCTAGATCCTCCAACCAATCCGGTGGTGCTTCGTGAGGGCTTCTTTAAATACTAATAGTCGGACTATGATCCCGGATCTGGGATGGAGAAGTCGAGGATAGTAGTCGAGAGAATAAACAGGCTTCCGATCGAGGAGCAGCACGTCGAGCTAGTCGAGCGGAAGGGCCTCGGCCACCCCGACTACATAATCGACTCCGCGTGCGAGTGCGCTAGCATAGCGCTCTCAAAATACTATATCGAGAACTTCGGCCAGATCCTGCACCATAATCTGGATAAGGGCCTCCTAGTGGGGGGCAGGTCTAGCGTCTGGTTCGGCGGGGGGGTCGTCGAGGAGCCGATAAACATCCTCATAGCCGGCAGGGCTACGACCAAGGTCTCGACGCCGTCCGGCGAGGTCGAGATACCGTATAGGGAGCTCATCGCCGACGCCGTTAAAGACTTCATCAAGAATAGTTTCAGGTTCTTAGACCCGGAGGAGCACGTCGTAATAGATATGAAGATTAGGATGGGCAGCGGAGATCTTAGAAAGATAGTTGATAGCTCGGATGAGGCTCCGAGGGCGAACGACACGTCCTACGGCGTCGGCTACGCCCCGCTCTCATCCCTCGAGAGGCTCGTATACGAGGTCGAGCGGAGGGTGAATTCGAGGGGCTTTAAGGGCAGGGTTCCCGAGAGCGGTGAGGACTGCAAGGTCATGGGGCTGAGGCTGGGCAGGAGATACATCATAACGATAGCCGATAGCATAATCGCGCCCCTAACTCCAGACCCCGACCACTATCAGGCGGTTAAGGAGGAGATTAGAGAGGAGGCGCTTAGGGTCGCCGACGAGGTCTTGAAGGGCGGGAGGAGCGACGGCGTCAAGGTGTACGTGAATACCGCGGATAACCCGGAGGAGGGGATCTACTATCTAACGGTGTCCGGTACTTCTGCGGAGGGCGGAGACGACGGGAATACGGGGAGGGGGAATAGGGTGAACGGGCTCATAACGCCGAATAGGCAGATGTCGCTCGAGGCGGCGGCCGGGAAGAACGTCAGATCCCACGTCGGGAAGATCTATAACGTGATGGCTAGGCGGATAGCCGAGAGGATCTACGAGGAGACCGGGAAGGTGGACGAGGTATACGTTAGGATTCTAAGCCAGATCGGGAGACCCATAACGAAGCCGCTCATAATCTCGATCCAATACACGGCTCTCGACGAGATCAACGAGAGGTCGTTCGCCTACGAAGCCGCCGAGATAGCTAAGGATCAGATAGGGAGGATCGGCGAACTCGAGAAGCTCGTCTTGGAAGGGAAAGTAATGCTCTTCTAGCCTAGAAACCTATCCAAACCCCTACCCCTTTGAAGTATCTCATGACACCGCCTCGGGGTTAGGCACTTGAATTCGACGCCGTATCTCGCGAGCTCCTTTGCAGCGGACTTCTGAACGCCGGGGGCGACGAGGATCATCCTAGGCTTCCTCCCAAACTCATCCTCAATCTCCTTGACATAGCCTAGGAGCTGCTTCACGTCTTCGGCCGTCGCGTTCCTCCGCTTAATCTCCACCACGACCAAGTTTCCGGATGAATCTACCCCGAGTATGTCTATGAATCCGGCTCGGCCTGCCCTCCGCTCATCCTCCATGGGCTTAAATCCCTCCTCGATAAGGGAGGGCTCGAGTAGGATCGCCCTCTTCATCTCCTCCTCCGTAGCGTACATCGCGAACTCGGCCGAGTCCTCGAGCCTGTAGGCTTCGACGCTGCGCACGCTCCTAACGATTATCCTGAGAAGCTCCTCGGGGCTGATCCGCCTAGCCTCGACGACGAGGGCGCCGTCCCTCAAGTCCACGTCGATCCTAGATCCCGGGGGCTGCCAGTTCACGGGCTCGTATCCGGTCGGCCTATGAACCAGAAGGCTTCCATCCTGCTTTATTATCAGGAGCCTCTCGCCTAGGCCGAGGCTCGACGCGGCCCTACCCTCGTAGTAAACCTCCATCGAGCCCAGAACTAGGATTAGCTTCCTAGACCTAATCCCCTCCCGAATCCTCTCAGCGGCCTCGGCTAGATCCAAGAATCGATCCCACCATTAGAGAGTTTAACCAGCTTCTCTAAACGGCTTTCGCCGAAATCTCTAAAGCCTGTAGAACGCTGTCGGGGCTTGCATCGACCTCGGGGGGCTTCTCAAAGGTCTTGACCACGATTCCCGGATCCTTCAATCCGTGGCCCGTCGCTATGCAGACCACCCGCTCATCCCCCTCCACGAGCCCCTCCCTAGAAGCCTTGATCAGGAAGGCTATTGGAGCCGCTCCAGCCGGCTCCGCGAAGATCCCCTCCCTCGACGCCAGCAGCCTCTGAGCTTCTAGGATCTCCGCGTCGGATACCGCGGCGGCGAGCCCGCCCGTCTCCCTAATGGCCTTGAGGGCGCGCTTCCAGTTTACGGGGTTCCCGATCCTTATCGCAGTCGCGACGGTCTCGACATCCTTTATCGGCTTGATCCCGTCGGCTCCCTCGACGTAGGCTTTGTAGATGGGGGCGGCTCCCGCGGCTTGGACTCCGACGAAGCTCGGAAGCTCGTCGATCAAGCCTAGGCTCCTCAGCTCCCCGAAGCCCTTCCAGTAGGCTACTATGTTCCCGGCGTTTCCGACCGGGATTATCAGCTTATCGGGGACCGCGCCGGATAATTGCTCGTAGATCTCGTAGGCCGCGGTCTTCTGGCCCTCGAGCCTGAACGGGTTTATCGAGTTTAGGAGGTAGAATCGCTTATCCCTAGTGAGTATCCTGACTATCCTTAGGCAGTCGTCGAAGCTTCCCCGTACGGCTAGAACCCTAGCCCCGTGAATTATCGCCTGGCTAAGCTTTCCTAGGGCGATCTTACCCGCCGGAACTAGGACGACGCACTCGAGGCCCGCTCTGGCCGAGTACGCCGCGAGGCTGCTGCTCGTATTCCCGGTCGAGGCGCAGATCGTAGTCCTAGCCCCCGCCTCGACGGCCTTCGTAACCCCGACCGTCATCCCCCTATCCTTAAACGATCCGGTCGGGTTATCGCCCTCATACTTCACGTAGATCTCCCCGACCCCGAGCTCGCGCTCCAGATTCCTACATCGGATGAGCCTAGTCCCGCCCTCGCCCATCGAGACGACCTTGCCGTAATCCTCGACCGGGAGAAGCTCCCGATACCTCCACACGCCCAGAGGCCTAGAGCCGTAGCCTCTTAGCCAGGGTATTCTCGAGACCTCGTCCCCGTGCTCGTAGACCACATCGAGGAGGTCGCCGCAGGCCGGGCAGGTGTAGATCCGGCTTGATCCGGGATACTCGCGGCCGCAGCCGATGCACCTAAGCCAGTAGCTCCGCAAAGCCTAAGCCACCTCCCACCCGCGTAGCTCGGAGACCCCCGGCCCCGGCTCGGTTACCCAAGTCCTGCATCGATAGCCCCTCGAGGCGTAGAGTTTTTCAAGCTCCTTGGCCAGGGCCTCCCCGCGCTCCTTCTCAACGAGCCCGATCACCGCGGGGCCGGCTCCGCTCACGGCCATCCCGGCGTCAAGCCTCTCCCCCAACCGCTTAACCTCCTCGTATAACGGTATTATCCCGGCTCTAGCCCGCGCCGGCTCGACGATCAAGTCGTTCACGGCCTCCTTAATCATCTTTACGTCTCCTAGGGCCATTCCAGCCGCTAGAGCCGCGGCCATTCCCAAGTTGCGGACGTGCTTCTCGAGCTCAACCGCCTCCGGGAGAACCTCCCTAGCCCTCCTCGTGGATCCTTTCTCGAAGTCCGGCAGGGCGACCACAACCCCCAGAGCCCTCGGAGGGCTTATCGCGCAGACCCTAAGGGGGTTCCGCGAGAAGATTATCGTGAAGCCTCCGTAGATCGCCGGGGCCACGTTATCGGGATGGGGCGACCCGGCGGAGACGAGCTCCCCTAGGGCGGCGTATTCGACGAGCCTCTCCCTCGATAACCCCAGCTTGAAGAGCTTACTCACCGCGTACGCCGCAGCCGCGGCCGTGGCCGCCGAGCTCCCGAGCCCGCTCCCCGGCTTAATCCGCTTCCAGATTCTAAGCTCGACGCCCTTGGAGAGGTCGAAGTCCTCGATCATCCTGAGGGCGACGTAGCCCCCGGTATTCTACTCGGGCTTAAGCGGGATCGGGTATCCGTCCACGAGCCTAATCCTAACGGCCCTCTC
>JAPDJZ010000036.1 GCA_029258815.1 archaeon | reverse complement strand
GTTACGATGGCCCAAGAAAGCCTGTTTCCATCATTCGCGGGAGCTATACTAGGCGGCGTTTCTTTAGCAGGTGGTAGAGGGTCCGTACTGAATGCGTTTGCAGGGACATTATTGCTCGCTGTAATAGAGGGAGGGCTTACTGCATTCGAGATTTCACCTATAGAAAGAGAAATCGCATATGGTTTGATCGTCATCGCGGCTATTTGGATAAATAAGATGAGAGATCAAATAAGAGATAGTATACTTAAACCAAAACTATAAAAATAAATGAGGAGCGAAACCGGTTATCTCAACCTATCTTAAACCACTTCTTTGCAACGTTTGCCCAGATCGGGGCTGTTTCTGCAATTTCAGGTGTTACGACAATTGCACTCAATTGCAACCATCTATGACCCGAAAACTCTACGACCTTGCTTGGAGGTGGTGGATATTCAAAGGGTCTGACTCCAGCATATTCCTTATCGGGATCAAAGACGATATTATACGTACCATCGGATTGTAAGCCCTCTGGCTTATCATAATCAAAAGTCACGGTGCTTCCTATAGGTGGCAGAGCATCTTCACCTTTTTCCTTAATGAGTCGAAGGAACTTTATTGAGAGGGGGCCGTAAAATAGATTAGGCTGATCGACGCCTACGTCTATTAACCCTTCCTTCATGTAATGTATTGTATCGGGTCCAACGTCGATGCCCCCAACATACACATGTTCGCCCTTTCCTCGAGGTGACGCCATCCCTGCCGCTTTAAGACCTTCAACAGCTCCCGTAAGCTGTGGCATATTAGTAGCCATTACTATAACTGGTTTGCCAAGGGTATGACATGCCTCAGTTATTGCAGTTTTGGCCTTCTCCATGGTAGAGAAAGCCGTATATTCAGTAATCTCAAGTCCAGGATAATTTTTAAGAACGCTTTCCATGCCGTCTTTTCGAGCTACCTGAACTAGGTTCTCTGGCCTATCATGGACAATGAATACCTTGCCCTTAGGCTCTACCCCATCAGCTTTCATTACCTCTATAAGCTTTTCTGCGGCTTGTTTACCTATTGTGAAGCTGTCTACTCTCGTACAGATGCTTACCGACGGCGTTTTAGCATCGCTGTCATAGGTCACTACCGGAATACCTTGCCCTTTCACCCAGTCAAGAACTTCCACTAGACCTTCCATTGATGTGGGGGCACACATTAAGCCGTCAATGCCTTGTGCAACCAAATATCGGATATCTCTGATTTGAAGGTCAGTATGCGTGTGCGGATCTAAGGTGATGACCTTATCGCCAAGATCTTCAGCATAATAGTGAAGACACCGGGTTAAAGTCCAATACCAGACCTCTTCATTCTCATACGGGGAATCACCCCATACATAGCCTTTCTTTTTCGGTCCAGCTAATGTCTGCCAGGTGTAATACCCGCCTACGCCGGCTACAACAGCAGCAACACCCACACCGATACCGATCTTTGCAATCTTAGATAAAGCCGCTCTCCGGGATAGCTTTTCATTTAAACCATTTTCCATAGAACAAACCTCCCTTTTTTCTTAATAGGAAAGGGAGAAGGCGGCTTATAAGTGTTCACATAATATAATAATTAACTGTACATCGCTAATATATTTATATTCCTCACCTTATTAAACCGAGTCACCCTTAATTCTTCGAGGGGAAGAAAGCATATTAACGGTCTTTTAATAGTTGAAGAATCAGCCTTTTACGCGAGCATCCTTCGATCAATCATAATCATCTCAAATCTAAGATCACCATTAAGTAATCACTTGGTCAATTCTTTGAATACCCTTGCAGGCGCCCTATTTTAAAGGGCAAACTTCCAAGTTAATTTGAAAGTTTAATACGACTCTCATAGTAAAAATGATATCGGAAAAGTGGGGGCGTGGCCCAGCAATCCCGGGCTTGGGGCTGAAGGTCTACGGCGCCGGGCTCCAGATCCCTTGTAAGCTGGTCGGAGCAGAGACCCGGAGATCCCCGGTTCGAATCCGGGCGCCCCCACATCGCCTCCTTCCCCTTCGTTCTTCCGTAGTGGGGATTGGTTTCGAGGGCGGGGGATGTGTAAATCTATGGGCTGTTTCATGCTTTGTGGAGGTGAGGAGTATCTTTACAGGCCCCTTCTTCGCGGAGCAGGTCGAAACTCTCTATTCATCTTATCGCTTTTACGAGTGGGATCGTGAGCAGGAAGATTATCGCGGAGGCCGCGAACGGTATTATCGCCTGGGGCTGGAAGACGTTCCACAGGAGGCTTCCTATTACTGGCCCCATGATTAGGCCTGAGCCGAATGCGGCTGAGGTCGCTCCGAATCCCGTCCCCCTCTTCTCCGGCGGGGTGCTCGTGGCGAGCCATGAGGAGTAGGCGGGCACGGAGAGGTTCCCGATCAGCAGGATCAGGTATTGCGTAAGGGTCTGGGCGGTTGGCAGCAGGATCAGCATGGGAGCCGAGCCTATTATCGAGGCGATGATCAGCGGCTTCTCCCCGAACCTATCCGCGAGCCTTCCCCCCGGGATCTGGGAGATGGCCGCCGCGACCCCCCAGCTAATCGAGAAGACTACCCCCAGCTCGAGGGCGGAGGCTCGTAGGGCGTAGAGCGGGTATACTATGAAGAGAGTTGCGAGGATTCCGTCTCCCAGCCCATTTAGCGTCTCGACCGCGCAGAATAGCGCGAGCGTCCTCCCGTAGGATCTCTCCGAAACCTCGCCGCCGTCCCGCGAAGGCTTCTCCGAGATCTCAGCGCTCCCGGATCCGCCCGCCCCCCCATCCAGCCTTAGAGACGCTATGAAGCATGGTATGGAGGCCACCAGCGCTACTAGAAAGGGGAATTTCAGGCCAACGGAGTCCGAGAGGAGGCCGCCTAGGATCGGGGACGGGATCTGGCCTAGGATCCAAGATAGGTTAAAGAAGCCATACGCCGTTGAGAGGGTTGCGGCGGAGGTGATGTCGGCTACCAAAGCGCTTACGGCGGGGACTAGAAGCCCCGTGGCGACCCCGCTTACTAGCGCTCCGGCTATGAGGTAGTAGCAGTTATCCGATACGTAGTAGAGGAGGAATGAGAAGGGCAGGATGAGGAGGGAGGAGGTGATCAGGGCTTTTCTACCCAGCTTGTCGGCTAGGATTCCCCCCGGGACGCTGGTCAAGGTTTTGGAAAGGTTGAACGAAGAGTTCAGGAAGCCTATGAGGATGACCGCCGCCCCCTCCTCGGCCACGAAGACCTTAACCAGATAGGGGATGACGGGGCTCACCAAGGCCATCAGGAACACCGCGGAGAAGGTCAGAATCCAAAGTAGAGAGAAGAGCTTCAAGTAGCCTCCGAAGATCCGCTTCAAGCCCTCCGAGACAAAGCGCTGCAAGGGACGCGAACGAACCCGAATGAGCTGATTATTTAACGGTTCCCCCCTCCCGCGATCGGATAAGTCTTATAACGTCGACCTCCCCTCGTCCCCCCGAGGCTTGGGATGGCTAAGAGGTGCAGGATCTGCGGAAGGAGGTTCTCGACCGACATAGCGCTGAAGCAGCATATCAGAACCCAGCATAGGGGATACTACTACGGGGTTAGGATAGGGCCGGCAATAGTCCTGCTCGCGGTCGTGGCGATCGCCCTCTACGCCCTGGCCGCGCCGAGCCCGGAGGTAACTCCGGTAACTCCTCTAATATCGTCTCAGAGCGAGCCGCAGACCCCGGGGACCGGCATCCAGAGCGCTTCCGCGTCCAAGACCACCGCGGAGGCCAGCGCCGCGCCCGATTTCAAGCTTCCAGAGGTCGACGAGCTCGGGTTTACGGGCAGGGTTATCAGGCTGTCCCAATTCGAGGGCAAGCCCGTCTTCCTAGAGTTCATATCCCCTCTATGCGGCCACTGCAGGAAGATGACGCCCGTGATCAAGGATCTCGAGGAGAAGTACGGCGATAGGATCGTCTTCATCTCGGTCGTCTGGACCGGCGGGGGAGGAGTCGAGCTCGTAAGCCAGTTTCTTAAGCAGTATAAGCTCGACTGGGTTCACGTGGTGGATGAGAGGCTTGAGGTCTTTCGAGCATATGGGGTTAGGGGAACCCCGACCTACATGATCTTGGACAAGGATCACGTAGTTAAGCGCAAGTTCGTCGGGAGCGCGACGACGGAGAAGCAGCTCGAAGCCGCTATACTCGAGGTCATCGAGGGCTAGGGGGCGGAGCTAAGCGCCCTAAAAACGTTTTTATTTGGTTTCTGCGTGCAGTTTTCAGATCGAGAAGTAGGTTGGGCTGGCTGGATGAGCCTGAGCTTGAGGGAGAGGCTCGAGCTGATTAGGCAGGGGGTTATCCGGGGCTACATAATTCCGGGGCTAGAGGAAAGAGGCTACCTGGTAACCTCTTGGAGGAGGCCCATAACCCTCGAGGATATGGTCTTGAAGGATGGGGGATGGAGGCCGATCTACAGCCGGTTCACGAGCTGGGAGACCTACGCGAAGGATTACCCGCTATACGTCTACTTCAACACCTTCTACGGCGACGTATACGAGAAAGCCTATCGAAACTGCTTCGTCGAGTTTCTCCTCAACGTTAAGAATCTCAGGCTCCCCCCCGATCTCATCGGCGTGTTCACCCGGCTCAACCTCCCGGAGGGAGGATACTACTGGAAGCATAGGATCTCGATAGATCTGAACTTCCCGGACGCGTGCCTAAAGGATATCGACGCAACCTACGACGAGCTCCTGATCCTGCTCGATAAGGAGGGCGTCCTCGAGATCTTGGAGAAGGCCTGCGGGGAATCCTGGAGGAAAGATATATCGGGCGGCGGGCGGACTCAACGATCCGGGCTATGAGGACATCCGCCTCCTGAGCCGTGATGAGCGGGAATACCCCCGAGCCCCTCCGGAAAACCTTCATATCCACACGGCGGATTTCCTCAATAGAGGATGATGAGGACTTACCCGGCGGACCCCCCTCTCGTGAAGACGAGAGGGTCAGCTGACTCATGCTTTAAATCCTCCTATTAGCCGGAGGCTTTGGAGAGGCTTTGATTATTCCGGCGAAGAAGCTGACCTTGGTGATCTTGAGGGATTGGGAGAGGCTGGTCCTCAGGAGGCTCGGCGAGCTCGGGGTAGTTCATCTAAGGAGGCTCGGGGACGAGGACGCTAGGAGGTTCAGGGAGGCGGAGGCCGAGAAGCTTAGGGAGCTTGAAGGGCTGGCCGACAGGCTTATCCGGCTTTGGCGGGAGCTTTCGAGGCTCGGGGCAGCGGGAGGGGAGGACGCTTACCGGAGATACGCCGAGGTTAAGGACGAGGTTGACGGGCTTCGCCGCAGGAGGGCAGAGCTTCAGAAGCTTGAGAGGACGCTCGCCGGGCTCAGGGCGATGGGGGAGGAGGAGATACCCGCTATCGGGAGGTTGAACGAGCTATTTTCCCTGCTCGTCATCGCTCCCAGTCGGGAGCTTAAGAAGCTTAGGGAGCTCGCCTCGCGGAAGAACCTAATCGTTAGAAGCGCTGAGATCTCGGGGGATGAGAGGCTCGTTCACATCCTCGGGCTGAGCGACGAGCTGGATGAAGCCCGGCTTCTTCTAAGCAGCGTATACCATCAGGAGATATCGCTTCCAAGCGATCTTCCGCGGAGGGTCGAGGAGGCCTTATCGAGGGTTAGGATGGAGCTCGAGAGGGTTGAGGGCGAGCTGAGATCGCTCGAGGAGGAGCTCGAGAGGCTGAGGGACAGGATTATCGGCTTCTCGAGGGAGGACTCCTCGAGGACGCGGGCTCTTGAGAAGCTCGGGGAGCAGGCTTTAGAGCTTTGCCGGGGGGTTTCGGCCGAGCCTACCGAGGGCGTCGAGGAGCTCGACCTCGAAGAGGCGTCGAGGCTTCTCGAGGAGCTCTCGAGAGACTATCGCTCGTTAAGGAGGAGGATCGGGGAGGCTAGGAGGAGGCGCGAGGAGCTGGAGAGGATCATCGGGGTTGTCGGGAGGCTGCTGGAGGCCGGGGTCGAGAGGGTCGAGGCCGGGGAATATGAAAACCTATGCGTAATCTCCGGGAGGATCGAGGAGGGGAGGATCGAGGATTTCGAGCGCGGCGTTTCCGGAAAGCCCGTAGCCTCGAGGATCGTAAGGCTCGGGGGCGGGGAAGCCTTCCTCACGATAGCCTGCCTGAAGGAGGATTCGCGCTGGATTCTAAATCGGCTGAAGGTCTTAGGATTCGAAGATCTCACCGAGCTATTCAGCCGGCTGGGCGGAGACCTCCACGCCCTCTCGAAGATGATCTCCATGGAGCTTGAGGCCGCTAAGGCCGAGGAGGAGGCCGCCCTCGCCGAGCTCGAGGACTTCGAGAAGAGGAACGCGGCTAGGATCGCGGCGATAGCTAGAACGATTAGAATAAACCTCGGGATCGAGGAAGCCTTAATGAATACTCTGAGAAGCGAGGATCTTAGGATAATTCAGGGATGGGTTTCCGCCGAGAAGATCCCCCTACTGAGGAAGGAGCTCGAGAAGCTTGGGAGAAGGTTTAGAGGCGGATTAGCGTATCGCTTAGAGGAGCCCAGCCGGGAGGAGGAAGCTCCGACGATCCTCCGAAACCCTAAGCTGTTCAAGATTTTCGAGAGCATCGTCGCCCAGTACGGCTGGCCGGGATACCGCGAGGTCGATCCGACGATAATCTCGGGCATTCTTTGGACGCTGATGTTCGGCTTCATGTTCCCCGACTTCGGCCAAGGCTTGGTGATAGCGGGGCTGGGAGCTTTCCTCGCATACCGCTACAGGGGCAGGCTCCTCGGGATGAGTTCTAGGAAGGTTGGGAAACTTATGATCCGGCTCGGAGTGTCCGCCGCGATCTTCGGATTGCTCTTCGGCGAATTCTTCCTAATGGAGGTTCGCCCGCTGATTCCGAATCTGAGACCCGGCTGGCTCGAAGACCCGGCCGGAGCGGTCTGGCTCCTCAAGACCGCGATATTCTTCGGGGCGGCTCAGATAATCTTAGGAATGGCCATCTCGACGTGGAACGAGCTTAGGCACGGGGATCGCGCCGAGGCTCTGCTCGCCCACCACGGCTTAGCCGGGATCGCGGCCTTCCTCGGATTCATCCTAACAGCCTTCCATTTCCTCGGGGTCTCGGTAATCCCCGGGGTTCTCGAGTTCCCCGAGCTCGGGATGGCCGCCTTATCGAGCTGGCCGTTCTACCTGATGGTCGCCGGGTTCGCGGCGATGGCTCTCAAGCCCCTGCTCACCAAGGATTCGATACCCGTGAGCATGGGGAACATCCTCGAGGTGGCGATAGCCTTCCTCGCGAACACCTTCTCCTACGCTAGGATAGCGGGCTTCGCGATAGTTCACGCGGCTCTGGCCATGGTCGTCCACCGGATGATCCACGCCAACCTCCTCATGGGGATAGGGGTTGGGCTAATATTCCTAAACCTCTTCGCCCTAAGCATAGAGCTTCTCGTATGCGCGATCCAAGCCCTCAGACTACTCTACTACGAGTTCTACAGCAAGTTCTACCGCGGCTCGGGGACGCCCTACAGGCCGTGGAGGCTGCGATGAAGGATAGGTTAATTAGATGAGCGGATCATGGAGTTTGCGATGAACTCGAGGCTAGCCGAGGCGATCGCGCCCACGCTCCTAGCCGTCCTGATACTCGCGATCATCTTCACCCCGGTCGCCGGCCAGAAGCTAACCCCGGAACTCGCCGAAGTCAGTGAAATTCATATCCATGACCATCGCCGTATGCATCTGCGCCGTGGCCGCGGCATACGCTGTGGCGAAGGTCTCGGTGGCCGCTCTCGCCAGCGCGACCGAGAAGCCCGAGATCCTAGGCAGGGCGATAATCTTCGCCGGTCTCGCGGAAGGTATAGCGATCTACGGGCTGCTCATAGCCTTCCTAATCTGGATTACCACGGTCTAGTCCGCATAATAGATACTGTTATACGCCGCCGCCTCGATTCTAGTCTGTGGGGAAGCAGGCGGGAGACCTGAAGGCGAGGTTTCTGAAGGTTCTGCTGATCTACCTCGCGATACTGATAGCCCTGCAGCTGATCGGCATCGCTTACATTCTTCAGGAACCCAGCCTTCACAAGGGAATTCCGCTCGCCATATTCCTCGGGACCATCCTGCCGATAATCCTAGCCCTGATAATCACGAGGCTCGTTAGGATAGCCTAGACGCTTACTAGGAGCCTAAGCCTGGACTCCGGCGGGACGCCGTGATGGATCGCTATCGCTATCGTCCTCAGATCCCTGTACTCCGCCTCCAGATCCACGAGATACTTCATCACGTAGAAGAAGTTCACGAACTTCGGGATCCTCAGAGATTCGGCGAACCTCCTCACGATCCTGAACCTCTCCACCTCTAGAAGCCAATCGCCCCCCGAGATGGCGCTCATCAGAAAATCTCTGTAGCCGGGGAAATGCTCCAGAAACATCCTCTCGTCGCCCTTTGAAAGCAGCCTAACAAGCTTTCTCCTCGGCACCCCCGCCGGGTTATCTATCAAGAGCTTCTCAGCGATCTCCCTATCGAGCTTACCGGCGGCTGAGAGCATGCAGGTCTTCAGGTTGATTAAGTCCAACTCCAGACCGAGCAACCTCTTAACGTCCCCCCTATCCGATAAGGGGATGAGCGAAAGCTTCTTGAAGATCTGGGCATAGTAGCTCTTCCATAGCTCGGCCTCGAGTTCTGCGACGCTCTCAACTTCTTCCGGAAGCCGGTATGCGCCCGAGCTTCTAACTGCCTTAATCAGCTCGTCTAGGCTCCCCGCCTTTACCAAGTCTTCGAGGTCGAGCACGCCCATGCCTTTAACGGGCATGAGCATCCTCGCGATCTCGCCCTCCGACGCTCCACCCAGCTTCATCCTAGCAATCCAGACGAGGTTCTGGACCTCGTATCTCCGCAGGTAGGATTTTATGAAGTCTCCGATCCCGCCCGGCGCTAGGCCGAGAAGCGCCGATGACCTGCTCACAAAAACCTCGGCTAGGGCTTCCTCGAAATCTGAGATGGTCTGCGCGGTTTTCAAGCTTGGGCCATAGTCGGTTTCCGAGAGCTCCTCCGCCAGCTGCCGGAGGCTTCGGGACGCCGCCAGCCTCCTAATGAGATCTCTTCCGAGAAGCCTCGAGGCGTATCCGTGCGTTCTGCATATCAGGTAGGTTAAGCTCATACCGCCCCCCTCCTCCTCGCCAGGGCTTTCTTCACGAGCTTAACCCTCATGAACTCCTCGAGCTGGCTCTGCTCTATCGTCTCGCCTATACGCTTTATCAGCTCCTCGTAGGCCGGTATCACGACCTTCTCTAGGGCGTTCACCCGAACGTTCGTCAGCCTCAAATCCTCGGCGACCCTCTCTATCAGCGCCTCAATCTCGGCGATCTCGAGCAGCTTTACGATCAAGTTCGACGCCTTCCTCGCCAAGCCCGCGACGTGCGGCGGATAGCCCTTCTCGATCGAGGGAGCCTTCAGGATCTTTACCTTGGGAACCTCGACGCCCATTACGCTCCTCGGGAGGATCTCGACCTCCATCCTCTCCCCCGGAATCCACGAAGCCGAGACAAGCTCCTGCGACCCGTAGACGGCGTGGGTTAGTGCGAGCTCGCCATACAGCTCCTCTACCTCCATCTCAACCTCGCCTCTAATCTCCTTCAGCCTCGTTATCGCGCCTCTTATCTCCCTGATCAGCTGATCTCTCTTCATCTCGAGGAGCTCGTGGGCGTCTCTTACGAAGAAGAGCCTACGCTTAAGGTCTAAGAGGAATCCCCGGGTATAGCGGACTCTTAGGGACATCTCAAGCCGACCTGTGCCTCGGATGATACTTCCTGATATTCTCCTCGCTTATCCTGATCAGCTCGTCCTCCGGAAGCATCGCCAGCAGGTCCCAAGCGATCTCAAGCGTCTTCTCTATCGGCCTATTCTCGTATACTCCTTGATTGATGAACCTCCGCTCGAACTCGTCTGCGAACCTCAGATATTTCCGCTCCCGCTCGCTCAGGCTTAGCTCTCCGATTATCCTAGCCAGGCTCCTGGCCCTCACGCCCTCGGAATACGCCATGTACAGCTGGTTCGAAACCTCCATGTGGTCTTCCCGGGTTCTCCCCGGCCCAACCCCGTCCTTCATCAGCCTTGAGAGGGATGGAAGCGGGTTCACCGGCGGGTAGACTCCCCTCGCTTCGAGCTCCCTGCTCAGGATTAGCTGCCCCTCGGTTATGTAGCCCGTTAGGTCTGGTATCGGATGGGTGATGTCTCCTCCCGGCATGGTCAGGATGGGCATCATGGTTATCGAGCCCTTCCTCCCCCGAATCTTCCCGGCCCGCTCATAGATCGACGCGAGGTCGCTATACATGTATCCCGGATAGCCCTTCCTAGCCGGAACCTCCTCCCGGGCGATGGAAATCGACCTCAGGGCCTCACAGTAATTCGTCATGTCCGTTAGGATTGCGAGGACGTGCATGCCCAGTTCGAAGGCGAGGTATTCGGCTATGGTTAGGGCTATCCTAGGGGCGAGTATCCGCTCTATGACCGGGTCCTCCGCGAGGTTGAGTATCATCACGGCCCTGTCCAGCGCGCCGGTCTTCTCGAACTCCCTCCTGAAGTACTCGTATTCCTCGTGCTTTATTCCCATGGCGCAGAAGACTACGGCGAACTCCTCCTCGGCTCCCAAGACCGTGGATTGTCTCGCGATCTGAGCCGCCATTACGTTATGCGGCAGCCCCGCCTCGGAGAATATCGGAAGCTTCTGGCCCCTAACCAGCGCGTTCATCCCATCTATGACCGAGATCCCGGTCTGCATGAACTCGCTCGGAGGCTCCCGGGCGGCCGGATTTATCACGGAGACGAAGACCTCCCTCCGCTCGACGCCGATAGGCTCCGGAAGGCCGTCGAGAGGCTTGAAGCTTCCATTAAACACCCTTCCGATTAGGTCTTCGGAGAGGGGGATCCGCATCACGTCTCCCGTGAATCTAACGGCGGCGTCGAGGCTGAGCCCCCCGGTGTGGCCGAAGACTTGAACGACCGCCTTATCCTCGTAGACGTCGAGGACCGTTCCTATTATCTCGCTTCCGTCCGCGAGCCTAACCTCGACCACCTCGTTGTATCTCGCCCCTCTAACGCCTTCGACGAATAGGAGGGGGCCTCTAATCTCCCTGACCGTCCGGTAAACTACTCCAGCCTTTTCCCGGGGAAGCTTAATCACGAGATCACCCCCCTATCCCGTATTCTCTTCGAAGCTCTTCGAGGTCGCGCTTTACGCTCTCGAATGCCTTCTCTATGTCGTCGAGCTTCTCCCTCTCCTTAAGCCTGAGGAGCTCGACGACGCTTCCGAGGCTTCTAATCCTATCCACGGGGACGCCGGCTTTAACCAGAGGCGAGGCCAGGTCGTAGAACGCTAGGATCGTTTTTAGGATCTTAACCTGCTTCTCGGGCGGGCAGTATCGATCAACGGGGTGGTAGGCGTTCTGAACTAGGAACCCCTCTCGGATTATCTCGGATGCTAGGAGGATGAGCCTCTGCTCGTTCGGGAGGGACTTCTCCCCGACGACCCTCGCGATCTCCTCGAGCCTAGAAGCTTCCTCGAGTAGGGCTAGAGCCTTCTCCCTATATCCCCTCCAGTCAGGCTCGTGCTTCCTCCAGAACTCCTCGAGGACCTCGACGTATTTCGTGAAGCTTCTAAGCCAGTTTATCGCCGGGAAGTGCCTCCGATAGGCCAGCTCGGTGTCGAGGGCCCAGAGCGCTCCGACGAACCTCAGGGTCGTCGAGGTTACGGGCTCGCTGAAGTCTCCCCCCGGAGGCGAGACAGCGCCCATCACCGTAACCGACCCTATTCTCCCATCCCTCCCTAGGGTCACGACCCTTCCAGCACGCTCGTATAGCTCGGCTATCCGCTCGGCGAGATAAGCCGGGTAACCTTCCTCGGCCGGGATCTCCTCAAGCCTGCCGGAGAGATCTCTGAGAGCTTCAGCCCATCGGGAGGTGGAGTCGATTATGACGGCGACGTGGTAGCCCTGATCCCTAAAGTACTCCGCTATCGTTACGCCCATGTAGACGCTGGCCTCCCTAGCCGCGACCGGGAGGTTGCTGACGTTCGCTATGAAGATGGCTCGCTCGATGAGCTTCCTCCCAGTTCTCGGATCCTCGAGCTCCGGGAAGTGCGTCAGGATGTCGGCCATCTCGTTCCCCCTCTCCCCGCAGCCCACGTAGATCACGATGTCGGCATCAGACCACTTCGCTATCTGCTGGAGGGTTATCGTTTTACCGCTCCCGAACCCTCCGGGGATCGCGGCGGTTCCCCCCTTCGCTATCGGGAAGAACGTATCTATAACCCTCTGACCCGTGAAGAGGGGCTCGGATACCGGAAGCCTCTCCCGGTAGGGTCTCGGAATCCTAACGGGCCAGGTCTGGAGCATTCTGAGCTCGATCCGCCGGCCGTCCCGGGTCCTGAGAACAGCTATCGGATCCTCTATCGTGAATCTTCCCTCCTCGATGGATTCGATAACTCCTCTAACCCCGACCGGAACTAGAATCCTATGCTCGATCACCGAGGACTCCTGAACTGTTCCCAGTATATCGCCCTCCTCAACCTCCTCGCCCGGCTTAACCCTCGGCTCGAAATCCCATTTCTTATCTCTTTTAAGCGACGCGACCTTATACCCTCTCCCGATGAATGGGCCCGTAAGCCTCCAAAGCTCCAGCTCGGATCTCTCAAGACCGTCGAAGATCTCCCCTATCAAGCCGGGTGCAAGCTCCGCTACAAGCGGGTTACCCGTCCCTATCACCGGCTCCCCGGGCTTCACCCCGCTCGTATCCTCGTAGCACTGAAGGGCTACCTCTCTTCCCGAGATCCTAACCACCTCTCCTATCAGCTTGAGCTCCCCGATGTATACCGCGTCCCCTATCTTCGCTCCCTTAAGCCCCTGAGCTAATATTAGGGAGCCGTTAACCCTCTTAATTATCCCGGCTTGGCTGCTCACCTCGATCCACCTCCGCCGAAGAGTATTGAGGCCACCTTCTCCCTTAGAATCGGTCTAAGTGCCTCGATCCTACCCTCGATCGTATTGTAATATACCCTTCGCCCACCCGGATCCGACACTATGATCCCTCCGAGGATATCCGCCCTCTCAAGCCGAATCCTATTGGATCGATTTTCAGGAAGCTTGCCGATTGCTTCTCTTAGGAGGTTGATGTCCGATTCGTTCGCGTAGATTATCAGGTCTCCGTCGGTGTTCGAGTAGAAGCTCACCGCTTTCTCGAAGGCTTTGAGGAGGAAGCGCCTATAATCCTCGGACTTCGCTTGGGCATCCCGCTTAAGCTTCTCCAAGGCCTTCTCGAAGGCTCTCTCGACGAGCTCGTTCTTCGCCGCTATCACCAGCCTTCTTCCCTCGCCGACAGCCCTTCCGATAATCCTCCTTCTCATTAGAAGCTTTTCAGGCTCTACCCTGCTTCTTAAAACCTCCTCGGCCTTCTCCCTAGCCTCCTGAACGATCCGCTGAGCCTCCCTCTCGGCGTCCTCCAATATCTTCTCAGCCTTCTCCCTAGCCCTCCTCCAAATCTCCTCCTTGAGAGCTTGAATCTGCTCAGATGTCATGGGCTAGAACCTCCCTTCTGATGAGCTCCGCCGCTTCCTCAAGCCTCCTCTCCCCCGACCTCCTGATCTCCTCAGCCCTCCTGCGATAATCCTCCAGCAGCTTCTCGGCTTCGCGCTCGACCTCGGCCTCAAACACCTTTAGAAGCTCCTGCACCTGCTTCTCCTCGAGCGTGGATTTCAGAATTTGATCGGCCTCGGCTCTAGCCTTAGCTAGGATCTCGCCAGCCCTCTTCCTAGCTTCTTGGACGTGGAGCATCGCCTTCTTCTCCTCCAGCAGGAGGGATGCTATGCTCATCCGCGTCTCACCTCCCCTAGATCTCGATCTCCACCCCAAGCGCCATGCTGATCTTCCTTCTCAGGTCTTCGATCCTCTTTCTAGATCCGGGCTCCGGGACGAAGACGAGGAGGGGGCGGAGCCTCTCTCCGGCGGCCCTCCCCTCGATTAACTCGCTTACGCGGTCCAGCAGCTTCTCCGGAAGTATTATGGCTGAGTATTCCCCGCTCTTGAGAAGGCTTCCAAGCTTCTCGCGAAGATCGGACTCGGATCTAGGATCGATCGCGTAGCCGTCTGCTCCAATAAGCTTCCAAACCGATACGAATACATCGTCGCCTAGCGCCGCGACCCTCATCCCACTCCTCCTAGAGATAGTTTCCCCAGTAATTAAAATGCATATGTCTCGGCGCTTTACCTCTTCTTCCTCTTTTTCTTCTTGCCCGACTCCTCTTGGCTCACCGGGTTGTGCGGGAGATACGGGTTAACCTGGCGGCCGCCCATCCTGCCAATCACCGCGGGGAAGCTGTTTCGGCCGCGCTTTAAGCCTTTACTCGAGAAGGCTCTTCACCTCGTTTACCCGGTCTCCGAGCCCAGGCTTCCAGAAGACCGCGAAGGAGTCGCCCCAAGCGTCTAGGACCTCGATCATCCGCCTCCTCCTCAGCGCCTTCGCGTATCTTTTGGACCTCTCGACGGGGCCTATCCAGATCAGCGCCGCCTTCCTGAACGCGCTCCTAAACTCGATAAGCGCCTTCAGGGCCCTCGGAATAAGCTCCTCCGGCGGGTCGAGGATGAGAACGTCGGCTTTAACGCCGCTTCGCATGAACTCGAACGCGTCTCGCCTGAGGATCGTAACCGCCTTCTCGCCTCTGAGGTTAAGCTCCGCGGCCTCCGAATAAAGATCCACGTAGATTATCCTCCTGACGCCGTTTCTCGAGGCCAGCTTGGAGACCGCGCCGCTCCCGCCGAACAAGTCTATCAGGGATCTAGGCTTAAACGCCTTGATCAGTAGATCGGATACCTCGATTAATCCGGGGGTCGGGCCATAGACGTATTCGCCGTCGAACATGTTCAGCCACCTGATTCCCAGCTTCTCCGAGATCAAGACGACAGGGGACATGGGGGATATTCTGCCGCCCTCCACCAGCCGGCTCAGCTTAACGGGCCTCGGCCTCACACCAGAAGAGCGCGAGCGCCGGCTTTAAGCTGTTTAGATAAGCTTTACGCACCCATCGTTCACCAAGTTCTTATCAAGCTGGCTCCAGTATTCCGGCGTGAAGCTGAGGGAATCATTAGCGCTTATCGTAATAGGCTTGATCGCTGGATCTCTGCTCACCCTAGCCATCCTCAACCTCCAACACCAAGAGCCCCCTCAGAACATTCCCGGAGACTGTTTCGGCTGCGAGGTTCCGGCGAGCGGC
>JAPDJZ010000132.1 GCA_029258815.1 archaeon | reverse complement strand
CGAGGCCGGGACGGCGTTCGTTAACGGGATTCCGGTCTTCATAGCTAGGGAGCCTAGGTGGCAGGAGATCTTCAAGAAGCGCGGCATCCCGCTCATCGGCGACGACGTTAAGAGCCAGGTGGGCGCGACGATCCTTCACAGGGTTCTCGTGAAGCTTCTGGTCGATAGGGGCGTTAAGGTGGAGCGAAGCTATCAGCTCAACTTCGGGGGGAACACGGACTTCCTGAACATGCTCGAGAGGGAGAGGCTTACCTCGAAGAAGATCTCGAAGACCACGGCGGTTACCAGCCTGCTGCCCTACGATATAGGCGAGGAGAACATCCACATAGGGCCGAGCGACTACGTCCCGTGGCTCAAGGATAGGAAGTGGTGCTACATCAGGATCGAGGGCAAGGGCTTCGGCGAGTGCCCGCTGAATATCGAGGCCAAGCTCGAGGTCTGGGATAGCCCGAACTCGGCCGGGGTCGTGATAGACGCGGTGAGGTGCGCGAAGATAGGGAAGGATAGGGGCGTCGGTGGAGTTCTGATAAGCCCCTCGGCATACTTCATGAAGAGCCCGCCGATCCAATACCCGGACGACGTCGCTAGGCAGATGGTTGAGGAGTTCATCGAGGGGAAGCGCGAGAGATAGGCTCCCCCTCTTTTCCCCTTCTTTTTACGTGAACTCGCCGACGGGCTTAAAGATGCTCGAGAGCCTATTGAGGGCCTTCCTCTTATCGGTTAGGGAGAGGTCGGCTTCCTTTATCGCCTCCACGAGCTCGTAGATCCACCTATCCTCGACGGATTTTTCGACGACCTCGTTGAAGAGCGTCGCGGGATCCTCGAGGCTCGGGTATACGTCGCATAGCTCGATCCCGGCTCCGGCTAGGAACCTCACCATCGACGGGCCCACCCCCCGGATGGATAGCAGCTCCTCGTAGTCTCTCGGGGACGCCTCCTGCACCTTTAGGAGCGACGCCCAGCTCACCCTAGGCACCTTGAAGGGGCACCTCCCCTGCTCGCGGGCATCGAACTCGGTTAGGGTTAGCTGGGTCGGTGGAGCTGCTTGCTGGAGGCGCTTGAGGCGGGTTAGGTCGCCGTTCACCAGCTCGACGCACACCTTCCTCGACTCCCCGCTTCTCCTGCTGGTCATGTCGAGGACCAGGCTCTCCCTCTCGGCCGAGATTATCCCGCTATGCGGCTCGTCAACGAAGTCTCTAAGATTCACCGACGTCCAGTGATATCTCCTAACCTTATTCGCCATGGGTTTCAGCCCCTGCTGGATTACGGTCCACTCGCCCTCGTGGCTCACGACCATCAGGTGCAGGTATAGCTGGAACCCGTCTTGGATCGCCGCGTTATCGACCTTCGCGACCATCCTGCTAGCGTATTTCAGCCTCTCGACCGTGGCCTCGTCGAATCCGAATACCTCAGCGATCTTCTCGAGCTCTCTAGGAACCGCGTATCCCTTCGGCCTCTTTCCCCCCAGAACCGCCAGCCCCATCTCCGGTCTTATGAAGTTCTTCAGCGCGGTCGCGATTATCGTCGTCGCCCCTCCGCCGAGCTCGTCAAGCCAGGCGGATGCCGCTAGGCCGTCGAAGAACGCGGGCGACGCCAAGCCCACGAGAAGCTTCCTCGCTCCGAAGAGGGATAGGTATGAGCTTACGATTCTGGTGAGCATCCGCTCGGCGGCGTTAAGATACCATCTAGGCTTACGCGAGCAGATTAGCCTGAGCTCTCTGAGCCCCGCTCGGTACATTCGAGAGTTATAGATGCTGTTCTTAGATTAAATGATTGCTGAGAGATGTTCTGGGGGTAAATACGCCGGGATTATCTCTTGATAAGCTTTTCCGCTATCAGGTATAGGGTGATCCCCAGGGATACTAGGGCCGGGACTAGGAAGATGAATAGGTAGAAGGTTCTCTCGAAGGTCGGGACGGCCCAGAATACCGCGGAAAGAAAGATGAGGATTATCGTTGAGATGATCCAGGGAAATAGTTCCTCGGTGTGGTTAAGCCGTTTCCTCAATAGGCTTCAACAGCTCCTTCAGGGGTATGTCGACGTAGGTTCCGTCCGGCCTTCTCCTCCTGATTATTATGGGCAGAATCCCGGCCTCGAACTCCCTTCTAGCTATGTCTATCGGGGTGTCGTCGGGCTTTATCGGGACTAGGGGGAATGCTCCGAGGGATAGTTGGAGCGCTCTTCCGGCGATTATCCTAGCTTTCTCGTAGCGGGTTAGCGGTCTCCTATACGGGTCCTCTGCGGCGCTATTCCTCAAGGGATGACTCTTCCTCGCTCCCCTTCTCTCCTTCCTTGCCCTTCTCCTCCAGCCTCGAGGCGGCGATGATGTCGTCTATCTTCAGGATCATGGCGGCTGCCTCGACGGCCGACTTTATCGACTGCTTCTTCACTAGGACCGGCTCGATGACGTTCAGCTTATACATGTCGTCTATCTTTCCTTCTAGGACGTTTATTCCGACCCACTTCTGCTTCTCCTTGTGCTTCGCTCTCAGGGAGACTATCGCCTCGATCGGGTCTAGGCCTGCGTTCTCGGCCAGCTGGGCGGGGATCACCTCTAGGGCGTCCGCGAACTTCTCGACCGCCAGCTGCTCCTTACCGGGCAGGGTCTTCGCGTAGTCTCTTATCGCTAGGGATACCTCGATCTCGGGCGCTCCCCCTCCGGCGACGATCTTGCTCTCTAGGATTACGTCCTTGATCACGTTCAGGGCGTCCTTTATCGATCGCTCGGCCTCGTCCACGAGCCTCTTGGTTCCGCCCCTCACCAAGATCGTTATCGACTTCGGGTTCTCGCACCCCTCTATGAAGATCATCCTGTCCTCCCCGACCCTGCGCTCCTCGACCAGCTTAGCCTTTCCTAGATCCTTCTCGCTTATCTCCTCGATCCTCGTGATTATCCTCGCTCCGGTCGCCCGCGCTATCTTCTCTATATCCGACTTCTTTATCCTTCTAACGGCCAGTATCCCCCTTCTGGCTAGGAAGTGCTGGGCAACGTCGTCGATTCCCTTCTGGCATAGGACCACGTTCGCTCCGGCGTCGGCGAGCTTATCGACCATCTCCTTCAGCATCTGCTCCTCCTGCTCCATGAATGCCTTCATCTGCTCCGGGGTCTCGATGTGGAGCTTCGCGTCGAACTCGGTCTTCTCGACCTCCAGCGAGCAGTCTAGGAGGGCTATCCTCGCGTCGTGGACGAGCCGCGGCATCCCCGGGTGGACGACCTCCTTATCCAAGACCACTCCATCGATTATCTGGGTGTCCCTTATCGACTGGCCCTCCTTCTTCTCGATCTTCACGTTGTCTAGGTCGACCGTCCACTTTCCATTAACCTGCTCGGCCACTGTTAGAACGGCGTCGACGGCTATCTCGGCTAGGTAGTCCGCGTCCTCGGAGACTATCTTCGCGGCCATCGAGGTCTTCGCTATCTTCTTCAGGGTCTCCTTGTCGGTTGGGGGGACTTGGACGGCTATCTGGTCGTAGACCTCCAGAGCCTTCATGGCCGCCTTCTTGTATCCCTCGATTATTATCGCCGGGTGAACCTCCTTCTCGATGAGCTCCTCGGCCTTCGCCAGCAGCTCCCCGGCCAAGACGACGACGGAGGTCGTTCCATCCCCGACCTCGGCGTCCTGGGCCTTCGCTATCTCGACGAGCATCTTCGCCACCGGGTGCTCCACGTCCATCTCCTTCAGGATGGTTGCGCCGTCGCTGGTTATCGTTACGTCTCCGAAGCTGTCGACGAGCATCTTGTCCATCCCCCTCGGCCCGAGGGAGGATCTCATGGCCTCGGCTATCACCTTGGCGACCATTATGTTATTTAGCTGAGCCTCCCTACCCCTAGTTCTCTGGGTTCCCTCCTTGAGTATTATGACGGGTATCTCTCCCTGTCCGGGTCCAACAGCCATAATACACACCTCCCCAAATACGTCCACCGATTTCTGGGGTGGGCTAACTTATAAACCTAAGACGATGCGATTTAAGCGTTCGGCCGTGCCGGCGTCGGGATCGCGGCCTCTAGCGAGGTTTCTTAAGCTCGATTCTTGAGCAGCTTGGCGGGGCTCCTCGATGAAATTTCGCAGTTAATGGTGATCGGGGAGGGGCGGCCGTGGGAAAGTTTTATGAAATGCTCGGGTATTATCATGGGCGCGGGGTGAGATCGGGTTGAAGCTCATATCGGTTAAGATGCCTGAAGCCTTGATCGAGGGGATGGATGAGCTCGTTAGGAGGGGGTCCTATCCCAGTAGGAGCGCGGTCATGAGAACAGCGGTTAGGGATCTCTTGAAGAAGGAGCTCTGGAAGTAGGGGCCGCCTCCTCAAGCCTCTCCCCGTTTACCGCGCTTCCCCAGCTTTAGAAATGGTATCTGCTTAACGGTTATGACCCTAGCGTAGAAGTGCCTCATGTCTGAGACGTTCGGCGCGTATTCTAGGGTCTCCCTTCCGTCGATCGCCTGGTATTTTATGAATGGGCCGGGCTTCTCGGCGAGCTCCACGTAGAAGAATACGGGGAGGGCTGAGGTCTCGTAGTATTCGTAGAAGGGCGCGACTACTCCTAGGATGTGCCTTCCGGAGCTCTCCTCGTGGTGCCAGATCGGAGGCGAGGCCGTGCTGTCGCTCATTATCAGGAGGACTCTGAGGAGCGAGTATAGGTTTCTCGCCTTCGCGGGTATCGGCTTCGACCTCAGCACCCCCCTCCCCGACAGGGCCTTCGCTATCAGCCTCGGCGGGGATTCCACCTCGACCACCGGCCCGTAGAGGAACTTGGCGTCGTCCGCGCTGTCCGCGAAGAACACCTTTTCCGATCCTATGTTCGCGTAGCCTAGGTAGCCCCTTACCTCTATGTCTTTTGGAAGCCTCGTGTAGGCGAAGATGGGCAGGCTTCCGCTCCAGTACGGTATCGAGAGGAGGTTTCCGAGTATCTTCCGCCCCCGGTACCCGAAGGACCAGAAGAGGGGCTGGATATCGATCCTGCTCATCGCCAGCCTCGCTAGGTTTCTGAGGTCCGCGGTCTCCACCGCTAGCGGGGATTTATCGTATTTCATCCGGTCGGGTTTAAGTGAGCTTGACCCGGCTCATAAATCTTCGCTAGATCTTCCGAACCGGGCTCTTCGCCCCGCAGATCTCGCAGACTAGGAACCTCAGCCTCCTCTCGGCCACGATCCTCGTGTCGAGCCCTCCGCAGATTGGGCATTTCACGAACTCCCTTACGTAGAGCTCGAGAAGCCTTCTAAGCTCCTCGTTCGTGAGCCTCCCCTGGACTATGAGCCTCTCGCCCTCTATCGAGCTCGGCTTACCGGATTCCTTTGCGATGAACTTCGCTAGATGCTGCGGGCTTCGGTTAAGCCTCTCGGCCATGTTCTTGAAGTTTAGGACCACGGTCCTCCTGCTCTCGTGAAGTATCTCCGGGTTCAGGATTATGGCCCGGTCGCCCGCCCCGGTCGCCGATCTCGGGAGGGCCGAGAGAACCTCGTCTAGGATCTCGAGATAGCCTTCCCTCGTCCTGATCTTCTCCTCCCAGCTCAAGCCGAGGCTACCATGCTCCGCCTAGAATTTATGTTATCCTCCCCGGAGGGCCGAAGGGCGCTAATCGTTTTAAGCGGCGCGGATTTCTGAAGGGGTTGTGGTCATGAAGGATTACTGGGTTAGGGATCTATCGCTCGCCGAGCTCGGTCGGAGGAGGATCGAGTGGTCTAGGAACTTCATGCCCGTCCTCTCGAGGATCTTGGAGAGGTTTGATCGGGAGAAGCCTTTGAAGGGGGTTAGGGTCGGGGCGTGCCTCCACGTTACGACCGAGACCGCGATCTTGGTCGAGGCTCTTAGGAGGGGCGGGGCCGAGGTGAACATCTGCGCCTCGAACCCGATGAGCACCCAGGACGACGTGGCCGCTGCCATGGCAGAGGAGGGGGTTCGGGTATACGCTTTCAGGGGCCAGAGCTTCGAGGAATACTACCGCTGCATAGGCTACGTCCTGGCCTCCGAGCCCGAGCTGACGATCGATGATGGCGCCGACCTGATCTCGACTATCCATAAGCTCTACTACGGGGTTGAGTCCGAGGAGCTTAAGCACGTTAGGGAGGCTTCCGGCGATCTCGGGGTTAAGCGGCTCGTCGAGGGGGTTATCGGGGGGTGCGAGGAGACGACGACCGGGGTTCTAAGGCTTAGGGCCATGGCGAGGGGCGGGAGGCTGCTCTACCCCGTCGTCGCGGTCAACGACGCCGAGTCCAAGAGGCTTTTCGATAACCCGATCGGGACCGGGCAATCAGCCCTAGATGGAATCGTTAGGAGCACGGGAGCCCTCCTAGCGGGTAGGGACGCGGTAGTCGTCGGCTACGGGAACGTGGGCTCCGGGATAGCTCGGAGGCTTCGGGGGATGGGAGCTAGGGTTACGGTGGTCGAGGTGGATCCGATCCGAGCCCTGAAGGCCGCCATGGAGGGGTTTAGGGTCGAGACCATGCGGCGGGCGGCCTCCCACGGCGAGCTCTTCCTAACCGCGACCGGGAACATCTCGGTCATCCGGGGGGAGCACTTCAAGCTTATGAGGGACGGCGCGATCCTGGCGAACGCCGGGCACTTCGACGTCGAGATAGATAAGCGGGATCTGGAGGCTCTCAGCGTTAGGCGCGAGAGGGTTCTGCCGTGCGTGGACATGTACGTTCTCGGGGATGGGAGGAGGCTCTTCCTCCTAGGCGAGGGCAGGCTCGTGAACCTAGTGTGCGCTGAGGGGCATCCGACCGACGTCATGGACATGTCCTTCAGCCTTCAAGCCCTCTCGGCCGAGTATCTAGTGAGGAATAGGGGTAGGCTTCCGAGGGAGGTTCTGGATGTCCCTAGGGAGCTCGACGAGCTGGTCGCCAAGCTCAAGCTCGAGGCGATGGGCATGGAGCTCGAGGAGCTCACGGAGGAGCAGCGGAGGTATCTAGCCAGCTGGGAGCTAGGCTCTAGGTAGGCTAGCAACTCTCTAAGAGGAACCAGATATCGGCTATCGAGAGGGCCGCGATCGCAAGGCCCGCCGCGCCAAGCAGGATCGACCCCATTAGAGCGGCCATGGCTAGGATTAGGGCGGAGGATCCGAAGCCTATCAGGGAGCAGCCCACTATCGCGCGCTTGCTAGTGGGCCTTCTACCCATCCCCTCTCTAGGCTAGACTGTGGCTCGGCGGCTCTATAAAAATATCCCTTCGCGGCGGCGGGCGTTATACGGCGGGGCGGGAGAGGGGATTACCCGGAGGTTAGCCTTGGCCAGCGGGCTTCCCTCCCTTCTTCCGAAGCTCCTCAAGCCTCGCGTATAGGGCTTGGATTAGCCTTCTAAGCTCCTCGGCTCGCTGAGCGTAGTTCACCGCCGCCTCCTCGTGGGCTTTCAGGGCCTGGCTCAGCCTCTCCCTCCTCTGCCTAATCAGCTCGTATCCCTCCTGGATGGGCTTCCTGATCATGACCCCGGCGCCCAGGCTCACGTGAACCTCCTCGACCTCGCTTATCTCCGCTCTCAGGAAGTTTCCGCCTCCTATGGGGACTAGGATCCTGAGCGCGGAGCCCCGGCCCTTAAGCTCCTCGAGGAGCTGGATCGCTCCGTCGTACTCGCTTATCAGGGCTCTTAGGGCCGCCGCCCGGTTTTGGAGATCGGAGATCACGCGCTCTAGGGCTTGGAGCTCGGCTAGGGCTCTTGAGAGATCTTGCTCCAGCGAGGACATTTCGAGAAACCTCGATCAATCCTTTCCTTCAGCATGCTAACTATTTATACTCTTTCGGCCGGGGGGTGCTTGAGGCTTGATGAGGATCTCGGAGGCTCAGAGGCTTATGCTCGAGTTCGAGCGGAGGAGGGGGTGGGATAGGTTTAGGGAGAGCCAGGTCTTCACCCACCTAGTTGAGGAGATCTCGGAGATAGGCCGCCACATCCTAGTCAGGGAGGGGTATAAGGTTCCGGGTCTGGGCCACGGGGAGCCGGGGGGAGAGGTTTGGAGGGAGTTCGCCCAAGCCTTCTCCCTATTTCTCCAGCTCGCGAACAGGCTTGGGGTGGATCTCGAGGAGGCTTTCGAGGCGGAGCTCGAGCGGATGGAGAGGAGGTTCGATCCCGAGAGGTGGAGGAGGTATTTCGAGGCCGAGGGAGGCTAGAGAAGGGTCTGGGCGGCCGCGAGCGCTCCTCTCCTCGCCTCGCCGTGGGTGGAGGCTCCCGCGATTAGGATCACGTCCCCCTCCTGGGGCTTGAGCTCGCCGATCAGCTTGGAGGCGAACTCCGGCTTCTCGGCCGTTAGGTCCGCCACCCCGGGCATTAGAAGCCTTCCGCCGTGATAGGATAGGACTAGTAGGGCTTTCGCCCCGGCTTTTATCGCCTCGTCCCTCTGCTCGATGCCCCGCCTAACCCTCGAGACCGCGCCCCTAACCATGACGGCGTAGTTTTCCGGATACTCCCAGGGGAGGCTTAGGCTTAGCGGCCCCGCGTCCACGAGCCTCCTCCTAAGCTCCGAGACGAGCCGCTTACCCTTCCTGCTCAGCGCGCACCCCCCCTTGCCCCTAACCTCCAGCAGGGACGCCGCCTTAAGCCTCTGGAGCATGGTTCTGATGGTTCCCTCCCCGACCCCGAGCCTCCTGCTGAGCTTCTTCCTCCCGATGGGGGCTTCGCGGTCTATCGTTAGGAGCGCGTCTAGGAGCTGGAAGCTCTGGAAGCCGGGCTGCGGGCCCTGAGCCTGGGGCGCTGAGAGGGATTCTATGGTCTCCTTAAGCCGCATCCGCTAGTTTCTGCCCCTTCATGCTTGATTAAGCTTATCCCCCGGAGATTATCGCGGACCTGATGAGCTCCTTCGTGAAGGGCTTTAGGTCTTCCAGCCTCTGGCCCGTTCCGACGAGGAGGATGGGCTTCCCGGTTTGGTAGCTTATCGAGATGGCCGAGCCTCCCCTCGCGTCCGCGTCGAGCTTCGCTAGGATCACGTAATCGACCCCGACGTATTCGTCGAAGCTCTTCGCCTGCTCGACCGCGGCGTTCCCGGCCAGCGCGTCCCCGACGTAGATCACGGCGTCCGGGTTCACGACCCGCTTTATCTTCCTCATCTCCTCCAGCAGGTTTCGATCTATCTCGGTTCTTCCAGCGGTGTCTATTAGGACTACCGGTATCCTATTGGCTTTAGCGCTTAGGACGGCGTCCATGGCGACCGCGGCGGGGTCGGCTCCATACCTCTGGCCGACGACCCTTACGCCGGCCTCCTCCCCGAGCTTCCTCAGCTGCTCTATCGCCCCGGCTCTAAAGGTGTCGGACGCGGCTATGAGCGATGGATATCCCCGCCGCTTGAGCAGGCTCGCGAGCTTCGCCACCGTCGTGGTCTTCCCGCTTCCGTTAGGCCCTACGAAGAGGATGACGAAGGGCTCCCCGCTCCTCCGCTTCTCCTCTATCCTCCTAAGGAGATCTTCTAGGCTCCCCTCCCTTAGAACCGAGTCCAGTATCTCCGAGATCTTGGCTAGGATCTCGGCCCCCGGCTCTCCGAGCCTTCTCAGCCTAAGGGCTTTGAGCTTCTCCGCCAGCTCCTCCCCGAGCTTCTCCGCGACCTCGACCGCGACGTCGTTCGCTATTAGGCTGAGCTTGAAGTCCTCGACGTATCTCTCGACCTCCCTCTCGGATAGGGCTCTCGTCTTCAGCTCCTCGGCTAGGCTTCTGAAAGCCTTCCTCAATCCCTCGAGCATGATCCCGGCCTCTCCCTAGAGCTTCTTGGCCTCGGCGCTCATGGAGTTCACCATAAGCCTTCCGGCCAGGAGTAGGTCCTCGGTCGCTAGGAAGTAGCGAGCCGAGTAGTTGAACATTAGGTTGGCTTTGGGCGCCACGTACTCGTCCCTTCTACCCGCCCAGAGCTGGGTTAGGATCCTGATCCTTGGAAGGAATGGGAACGAGTAGCTTAGGCCTCCGAGCTTCTCCCTCCTCCCGCCCAGCCTCTTGCACACCAGCTTGTATCTCTCCGAGTCGTAGCCGAAGACCCTCATGAAAGGCTTTATCACGTATCTCTCGAAGTAGCTTCGGTAGAGCTTTCCCCGGGGGAATTCCTCGAAAGGGGTCCAATACTCCCTCCTCCCGGCCCCTCCGCTCGAGGATAGGTATTTCAGGATTAGGAAGGAGGCTTCGGGGCTCGCGGCCCTGCCGGCTATCAGGTCTATCACCTCCCGGGCGTCGAGCTCGACCGAGTAGGTTTTCGTCAGCAGGTTCACGACGTATCTCCCCCTCCTCCTCCCGGGCTTCGGCGGCGGCAGGAAGATCACTCCGCAGCGCTTGGCGACCTCAGCTTCATCCTTCCTCGAGAGCTCTTGGAAAAGCTTCCTGCACTCCTTCTCGCTGGGCTGGAGTAGCGCCTTCCTCGAACTCATTTCCGGGAGCACCAGCCTTATACCTCCTCCGTCTAGGCGCTTTATTTGCATTCTCCCCGGAGCGTTCTCCGGCATTCCGCTAAGGATTATATAGGGTTGGCTTGGATCCTAGCTCGAGGATGGCTTCGAGGAGGAGAAGGCTCCAAACCCTTTTCGATATAATCTCCATAGGCTACGAGCTTCTCGACGGCCGGGTTCTCAATACGAACGCTAGGTGGCTCGCGGAGCAGATAAGCGGGCTGGGCGGCAGGGTCTGCAGGATAGTAGCCGTCGGGGACGACGTCGATGAGATAAGCTCGGTCATCCGGGACTCGCTTAGGAGGGGGATCGACTGGATTATTACGAGCGGCGGGCTCGGGCCGACCTACGACGACGTCACCCTTCAGGGGGTCGCTAAGGCCGTTAAGCGTAAGCTCGTTCAGAATCGGAGGGCCGTCGAGATGCTTAGGGAGAGGTATAGGGTTTTGGCTGAGGAGGGGGTCGTCGAGTCCCCGGAGCTCACTCCGCATAGGCTTAAGATGGCTATGCTTCCTCGGGGCGCGAAGCCTCTGGAGAATGAGGTGGGGGCGGCTCCGGGCGTCCTGCTCAGGGCGGGGAGGAGTAGGATCGTCTGCCTACCCGGGGTTCCCAGCGAGCTCGAGAACATCTTCCTTAAGCAGGTCAAGCCCATCCTCGAGAAGAGCATTAGGAAGATCGCGGTCGCGGATCGATGGATCTACGTTAGGGGGGTTCCCGAGTCCACGCTAGCGCCCCGGATCGAGGAGGTTAGGGAGAGGGTTCCCGGGGTCTACGTGAAGTCTCATCCCGAGAAGAGGGAGGGGGAGTCTTTCATCAGGCTCTACCTCAAGGCCATCGCTAAGAGGAAGGAGGATTGCGAGAAGCTTCTCGACCGGGCTGAGGAGCTCATCGTGAAGGCCGTTGAGGAGCTTGGGGGCAGGATCGCGGAGGAGGGCGAAGCTCGATGAAGAAGCTCGATAATCCTGAGCAGTATCTCAGGGAGCCTTATCGGAGGGCATTCGAGATAGCGGGCGGCTTCCTCGAGGATCTTAGGCGCGGGGTCGAGGCCGGCGAGTCGCTGGACCTCGAGGTCGGGGAGGTCGGGAGAGTTCTATTTCTAGGGGTTGGGGGATCCGGGATTATCGGGGACTTCGCCCGGCGGCTTCTCGTCGAGGCTGGGGTCTCGGCGTCGGTCTCGAAGGATTATAGGGTTGTCGGCGGCTTGGATTGGGATCTCGTGATAGCCGTTAGCCACTCGGGTAATACCGCGGAGGTCGTTAAACCCGCATTAGAGCTCGCGTCCAAGCTTCGGGATAGGATGGTCTTCGTAACCTCGGGCGGGGTCTTGGCCGGGATCGGGGAGAGGTATGGCGTTCCGGTCGCTCGGGTCAGGGGGGATGTTCCGCCTAGATACGCTTTCCCGAGCATGCTCGGAGCCGTCCTCGGGATACTTTCGAGGATCGGGCTTCTAAAGCCTCGGATAGACTACTCTAGGCTTGAAGAGGTTCAGGCGAGGGTCGGGGAGGGCGCTTCCTTCGAGGAGAATCCCGCGAAGAGGATCGCCGCCAAGATCGCGGGCGGATTCCCGATAGTCTACGCCTACGATGAGGTTAGGGCTCCGGGCTATAGGCTGAAGTGCCAGCTTAACGAGAACGCTAAGATGTATTGCGGGTTCGCTGAGCTTCCCGAGGGATTTCACAACGACGTTGAGGCTCTGCCGGGGGATGGGGTGGTGGTCATCCCGAGGAGCTTTAGGGAGAGGGCCGAGCTCGGGATGGCTATCGAGGCCTTCGCCGAGCTCGTCGGCTCGGATAGGGTCGTCTTCCTGAGGGGCGAGTCCGGTGATGGGCTTGGGGAGCTTCTGGAGCTTACGATCCAAGCGGACTACATCTCGCTCTACGCCTCGATCCTCAGGGGCAGCGACCCGCTAAGCCTACCCTTCATGAATAGGCTTAAGAAGCTGAATAAAGCCTATGAGCTGGTCTTGGGGGATGCGAGGAAGAGGCTTGGGCAGGGCCGGGATCCTCCTCGAGAGGCTTAAGCTAACCCTTCTAGCCGCGGTAATCCTGATAGGAATCCTGCTTCTCGGATCGCTGATCCCGCTCGGGGACGAGGAGGGGAGGCTCGTTCAGGAGGAGCTGGAGAGGCTCGGCGAGAGGGGGCTCGAGCTCGGAATCTTCCTAAACAACTTCACGATCGCCCTCCTAGGCTTGATACCCTTCCTAGGCCCCCCGATCCTAGGCTACGCGGTCTTCCATACGGGGAGGTTTCTCGGCTGGCTCGGGGTCGAGCACGGGATGCCGCCCCAGCTCCTAATCCCCTTCACCCTCAACCTGATAATATTGACGGGCTACGGCATCCTAGAATTCCTAGGCTACGGGGCTGCGGCCGCCGAATCCCTCGCCATATCCTACTACGCGATCCGCTCTAGGCGCCTCTTGGGGAGGGAGCTTAGGATGCTTCCCCTCATGATCGGGCTCATCGCGGGATTCCTGCTGGCCGGGGCGGTGATCGAGGCCGCGCTGATAAGATCTCTGGAAAGCCTCGCGCCCGGGCCGGCTACTTAGACCGCGCCGCTATGCCGCTATCCGAGGCCATTCGGGTGGGCTCCCGCTCTCTTTGGGAGCTGAAGGGAGGCTATACTGCTCTCCTCGCGATCATGGGAAGCACGGCCTTGGCGAGCTCGCGGGTGCTCCTGATGCTGAACTTGCTGTATTCGCTCTCTATGACGTCGAGGTCTTTCTCCACGCCGCTTATCCAATATTCCATGGCGTCTATGGCGCGGGATGCTAGGTTGTGGAATATTTTCGCGAGAAGCGGGTTTCTGACGCTTATCACCCTGTTGGCCAGCTTCTTTGAGTTGGCGATGCTTAGCTTGTAGCCGGCTATCATGCAGTCGATGGCCTCCCGCGGCAGCTTGGAGAGGCTCGGGCTCGGGAACCCCACCCCCCTCCTCTCTATTATGGTTCCGCCCATCGGTATCAGCAGCAGCGGGAAGACCCATCCCACGAACCCCTCCTCCCTCAGCCTATCTATCAGCTCCGTAGTCGCTACGTAGTCGTCGGGCGTGGCGTCGGGGAAGCCGACGATGTACGTGAAGCATGGATACCAGTAGGAGTCGTTGAACAGCTTCGAGGACTCGACCACCACCTCGGGCCAGTCCTCGGGCCGCCAAGGATACGCCTTCTCCCTAAAGTATTTGGCGACGACCTTGGGGCTACCCGACTCTAAGCCCACTTGGGGAAAGGTGGGCTCCTCCTCGCTTAGGCCCTGAATCTCGGTTATGTACTTGACCGCGTCCTTCAGGAGTAGGGCCGAGGAGCACGATACGTGCGAGAAGCCTAGCTTCTCGGGAACCCTCCATCTCCTCGCTAGATCGGCGGCCGCCTTAAACAGCTTCTTAACCGCGTCCGAGTTTAGCTCGAGGCCGCGGGCGCCGTATAGCAACACGTCCTCCGTGATGAACGATATCCTTCCGATGCCGTTCCTAAGGTTGAATTCTATCTCCCTGGCTATGATGTCGAGCGGGAAGGATCTGAAGCTCCACATGGTCGGGCTGCAGAAGTAGCATCTCCTAGGGCATCCGCGCGTGATCTGGACGAGCCCGTTTCTAGACGGCGTTATTATCGGGGGGATCTTATCCAGCGGCGCGGGGTCCCCCCTAACGTATCTCGGAACCTCCTCGCCTCCCAGCAGCTTCTTAACAAGCATGGGGAACGTTAGCTCGGCTTCGCCGTCGAATAGCACGTCTATGCCATACCTATCCTCGCGGCCCCTCAGCTGCCAGTTGCCCGGCCCGCCCACCACCACCTTAAACCCGTACCTCTCCTTAAGCGACCTCACGGCGCACATCAGCTTCTCGAACTCGAGCTCGGTGCAGCTCCTCCCGCCGCCGCTCAACGCCTTTAGGGTCCATGTAACCGGCGCTAGGCCCATCGGGTCGAGCACGTGTATCGCGACCAGCTCCGTATCCTCGCCCACGGCCTCGGGGAGCATGCGCGGTGGAACTATAACCACGTCGCGCCTGCTGAAGCCCGCGGCGATCAGGGAGGCCTCCACCTTGCAGAGGGCGTAGGGTGCGGCCTTAGCCCTTAAACCCGCAACGGGAATGCCGGGCGAGAGTATGCGGTATTGCACTAGCTCGGGGACGAGCCTGTAGGGGAGGCATAGCCCGAAGCCGAAGAGGTCGGCTCCATGATAATCCGTGAAGATCGCTTTATCAGCCGTTAAAACGATCCTAGCCATCCCCCCATGCGTATCTACGCGCTGTCGAACGTTAAACCTTATCCACTCTAAAAGCTTGGGAATCGTAGGAGGATCTCATCAAAGGGCGGGATGCCGGCCCTCTCGGAAGCGGATTGAGGTTTTATACTCGAAGGACAGATTCTTAGTGTCGGCGCCGGGGTGCCTTAGCCTGGTAGAGGGTCGGCCTCGAGATCGCGGAAGCTGGTCAGATGGCGGGCGAGCCGATGCCCCTTGCGGGGCGCGTGGGTTCAAATCCCACCCCCGGCGCCATCCCCGCGCATAGGCATCTAGTTTATTTTCCGGCTCAACGCTCCTTTCCAGCGTGGGAGGCTTATGCGATCCTCCGATCGCTCGAAGGCCGAGAAGCTTCTAAGGGAGTTTAAGGGCGGCGATTACTCCTTCGGCTTAAAGGCGTTCGAGAGGGTGGGCAAGTACGCCTCCGCCCTCGGCTCCAGAGCGGCCATCGTAAGCGGGTCTACGGCTAGGAGGACGGGGCTCCTCGAGAGGCTGAGGAGAGCGTTGGAGGGGGCTGGGGTTGGGGTTTCGGGCGTCGTCGCGGGCGCCAGGCCCAACACGCCTAGGGAGGACGTTTACAGGGTCGCCTACCGGCTTCTAAAGCTCGACTGGGACCTCGTAGTAGCCGTCGGCGGGGGGAGCTGCTTGGACGGGGCTAAGGCGTCGCTCGCCCTCGCCCTCTACGGGGGGGAGGTGGAGGACTACCTCGGCGTTGGGAGGGTCTCGGAGAGGTCCGGGGGCGGGCGGATACCCCTGCTGGCGATCCAGACCGCGAGCGGGTCGGCGAGCCACCTGACCAGATACGCGAACGTAACCGACGTAATG
>JAPDJZ010000028.1 GCA_029258815.1 archaeon | reverse complement strand
TTGAGATTGTTCACGACCTTATTATGCTCCCATATATCCCGAAGCTTATCCTTCCTCAGGTTGCCGACCTTTATCGGAAGGAAAACGCATGGGGTTACGTCTCCGTTGGGCTGGATCGCGAGATACACTCTCCCCGCTCCGCATCCCCCGATGAACTCCGCGACGGCCCTGAGGGTCTTGCTTCTGGGGATTGTGAAATGGGTTGGGAGAACGTCTTCGCCGTGGCTCGCCTGCCATGAAACTCTCGAGAGCTGGGGCGCCGTCGAGACCACCTGAACCTTAGACCTGATCGACTCCCGGTATATCCTCTTTAGAGCTTCTTCCCTCTCCTCCGGCGTCAGGTCCAGCTCCTGGGCCTCCCTCCCCCTGCCCGTGGGTATGAAGTTGAAGAATATCACCCGGGTTACGTTAAGCTCCTCGCCGAGCCTAACCATGTCCTCTATCTCGTCTAGGTTCAGCTTGGTGAGGGTCGCCGCGATCCCGGTTGAAACCCTTCTCTCCCCGAGCCTGACGACGTTCTTAATCCCCTTCACGGTCAGCTCCCAAGCTCCCTTAACCCCCCGAAACTCGTCGTGCCTCCTCGGATCAACGGAGTCCAAGCTTACCTCAACGTATCTCAGCCCCGCCTCGATGGCCTCCCTAGCGAACTTCTCGTCCGCGAACCTTATCCCGTTCGTCGCGACCGCCATGTAGATTCCTCTCCTAGCCCCCTCCCTAACGATCGGGAGGAAGTCCGGGTGGATCGTGGGCTCCCCGCCGCTCAAAGCCAGGGCAGGTATCCCCATCTCGTCGATCTGCTCGACCACCCTAAGCTTCTCCTCGAGGCTAAGCTCGCCGGGGCTCGGCTTTGGTCCGGCGCTCTGATAGCAGTGCTTGCACCTCAGGTTGCAGGCGTTCGTGAAGTTCCAGACTATGAGGAACGGGGCTGCGAGCTTTTGGGGGACGGTTATCCCGTATTCGAGGAGGCTTCTGAAGACCAGCTCGAGCCCTCTTCTAACGGCCGGATCTCGAATCCCCTCCTCGAACTCCTCCTTGCTTATGCGCATCGCCTTCATCGCCACCTCGAAGACCGTCTTGAAGAAGTAGTAGTCCAGCGTGCAGCTGAAGTTCGTCCGGCCCTTACCCTCGGCGAGCATTCGGAGAACGTGCTCAAGCCTAGTCCTGAAGCCGCTCGGATCCCTCTCCAGAAGCCTTCTGAGGATCGCCTTCGCGATCCTGCCTCCGAAAAGCCTTCTGGCGACCTTAATGCTATCGACTTCGAGGGACAATTTCGAGAAGCCTCCGCCCTTTCAGGGATTTAAGCTAGCGAATAAGTCTTTACCCACCTGACCCCGAGAGCTTCCGGGGGCCGCTCAAAATAAATTATTTCCCGGTCAAACCCCCCAATAGACGGGTAGGATTGGCTGAGAAGGCGAAGCTCTACGAGGAGCTCGAAGGCGGCTTGGTCAAGTGCCTAGTCTGCGAGCGCGGATGCCTTCTGAAGCCGGGCGAGGTCGGGATCTGCGGAAACTACGCGAACCGGGGGGCTGAGCTCGTTCACCTCGGCTACGGGCTGCTAAGCGCGGTCGAGAGCAGGCCGATAGAGGTTAAGCCGCTATTCCACTACTGGCCCAATAGCACGGCCTTAACCTTCTCAGGCTACGGGTGCAACTTCTACTGCCCGTGGTGCCAGAACCACCACCTAAGCTTCTCCAAGCCCCCGCTCGACGCTAGGAGGATCAGCCCCGAGGAGCTCGTCGAGCACGCTATTAGAGCCGGGGATGAGGGGCTTTGCGCGAGCTTCAACGAGCCCGCCACCCTCTTCGACTACCTCCTAGATGTCTTCGAGCGCGGAAAGAGGCGCGGCCTCTACGGCGTCTTGGTTACTAACGGATACTTCACCGAGAAAGCTCTGGGAATGCTCGTGGAAGCCGGCGCGGATGGATGGAGCGTGGACATTAAAGGCTGCCCGGAGGCGAGGAGCGCCCTAACCTCCATCGACCACCTGAAGGTCTTCAGAAACGCCAGGAGGATCTTGGACATGGGAGGCCACGTGGAGATGGTTTACCTCGTCGTGACGGGGTTCAACGATCGAGAGGAGTGCGTGAGGTGGATACTTGAAAGGCACCTTGACATGCTCGGCTCCGACATCCCCCTCCACGTGAACCGATACTATCCAGCTCACGCTTGGAGAAAGCCCCCCACACCCCTGGGAAAGCTGCTTAAAGTTAGGGAGATGGCGAGGCGGATGGGCATAGATTACGTTTACGTCGGCAACGTCGAGCTCCCGGAGCTCGAATTCACGAAATGCCCTAGATGCGGAAAAACCTTGATAGCGAGGCACGGCCACCGGGTTACCTATTATGGGCTTGACGGGGAAAGGTGCCCGAGATGCGGGCATAAGATCACCATAAAAGGAGCCTACGTCGCGGGGAAATGAGTTAACGCTCGGGCGATGCCTAGGGCTGGAAATTGCACGCCAGGACGGGCTCCCCGCCTATACGCCTCGGAACGCAGACGTAAACCGTCCCATTCACCGTCGCTAAATCGCCGTAGGTTGAGCCGGTGAAACTTCCCTTAGCGGATACCGTTACCTCGAATTCGATCCACCCGCCCTTAGAGGAGTTCTGGGAGTCATCCTGCACGAATACTTCAAAGGATCCGGTATACGACTCGCTCGGCAGCATGTAGGATACGTCGACGCTCGATATCCGCGGGACGACGGTTATGTTATGTCCCGTGCATCTGCTCAGGCGCACCCTGACGTCTTCGATGGGCTCGGACATGTTTCCGAGGGAGATGGTGAAGGGTATCCAGACGGCTCCTTGGGGCGGGTTGCCGTCCGGGATCAGGGTTACGGTGTTGTTGGATGGGAGCAGGACGCTCATGCTCATCAAAGGCTCCTTGGGCTCCAGCTCGAATACCAGATGAACGTCCCTCCCGGTAACGTTTACCATCGTGCTGGCTATCATGTTCTCTACGACGTTGCCGCTGTCGTCGATGAAGACCTCCGTTAGGTGAACCGTGTAGGATCCCGGCATCGCGTGGAAGAAGGCGTAGCTCGTCGGGGCGGGCTTAGCGTCGTCCTTATCGAATAACCGGAATATGGCGGGAGGCGGGATGGTGTAGTTCGCTTCCTCTTGGCATATCGTGTTGATGGATACTCCGGGCGATACGCAGCCCACAACGCCGTTGGCTTGTATTATCACCCTATACCAGCTTCGGGAGGACATGTTCGTTAGCGAAACGAAGATTATGTATGGGGGCTTCCTCACGCTCAGCCCGACCTCGGGCGCGGAGTAGCTCCTGCCCCTCGCGGTGGCCGCCCTAACGGTAACCTCGTCGTCGGGATCTATCGTTACCGGTATGTGGTATACCATTTGGGCTCCGGGCGCTAAAACTATGGGGGTGGAGAGCTCGATGGGTATGAGGCCTCTTAGCTTACTCTCGACGTAAAATGCGACCACGTTGACCTCCAAGTGGCTTGGGTTGTAGAGGTAGGCGTAAATCGTCGCCCTTCCGAGGGCGTCGGGCTTGCCGGTGGAGACGTGGATCTCCAGCTTTTCGTTGAATCTCTCGATCTCGTATCTGAGCCTGCCTGATGCCTCCCGCATGTATAGGTCTTGGAGAACGTGCATGTAGAGCATTAAGGGGAATATTATGGTGAAGACTATCGCCACGAAGATCGCGGCTCCCAAAACCGTCGATATACCCCGCCCCCTAGACCTCCTCGACAAGGAGCTCGACCCTCCAGACGTCCAGAATGTAGACAGGCTTATTAAGCTTGACGCTGAACTGTATCCAAAGCCGGTTACCCGTGTTAACGTATTCGTAGGAGCCGGTGGAGATGAGCTCGTTATTGCAGTCGTATAGGTTCGCGGTAATCCTATAGGTTCCGGATCCGCGGAAGTGGGCTCCGACGTAGACCTCGTAGACCATGGTGTTGGACCTGCTCCACGTTAGCATGGCGAAGTCTATGAACCCGCGGCTGTTCTGGCTTTTACCGAAATACCACTCCCTCTGAACCACCTCCCAACCGGGCGTCAGCGCCGTTATGTTTACCGTGATGGGGTAGTTGAGGTTAGCGCCCGGGGTGTCTATCGCGTGTTCCTCGTCGCTCATGCTCGGCAGCCAATCCTCCCCGACCCGCGAGTTAGGCGGGCTATCGCTCGTAACCTTAATCCTGACGTGGACGGTCTCGTTCCTCGACGCGTAGGGCATCCTAAACCGCACCTCGTTATCGTAGGTTGGAGGCGTCCACCAAGATCCCCAATCCTCTGTGGGGTCCACGAAGTCCACGACGATCCAGTCTCCGCTGGGATGGCATCTCCCCAGCGTGCCGCACCGCAGGAGGATTACCTCGGCGCTCTCGACCCACGCTTTATGAACGTTCTCGGTCACCGAGGATGGATTATAGAGGGATGTGGGTAGGTATCTGACCACGAGTAGTGGCCTGTCGCCCTCTCTGCAGCCGGGGCAGTTGAAATCTATCCTCCCTATTGCGCCCGGCTTAATCGTCGCCAGCTCCCTTAAGTCTGATCTCCATATCCTGCTGCCGTTAAGCACGACCCACGCCTCGATCACGGTAACGTTGTTGTAGCCCATGTTCTCTAGGTAAGCTATCCCGGGCGGGTAGTAGGCCGCCAATATGCCCAGCCTCGAGTGAAATACCTGAATGTCCTTGTTCAGCTTAATTCTAGCATCCTCGCTAGTTATCTTGGAGAACTCGTTCGCGTATCCGTACGCTAACAACCCTATGGCGAGGAAGCAGCCCAATAGGATAGCTTGGGTGACGGTTATGGCGCCCGCTCTCCTAGGATTCTTAAGTGATGACATAGGTCTCAACTTCGTATACATCCCACATGCTAACGGGGTTGTCTAGCTCCACGTATATCTGCTTAGGGTCATTCGCCCTCACGGTTCCCGTCGCCTGCCCGGTGGCCACGACGTCTCCATTGCAATCCTTTATCGTAACCCCCACCGTAATTGCGCCGGTATAGGTGGTGGCGACGCTGAGCCAAACCCCGTGAGCGGCTTCATCGTGCTCCGTCCAGACCAGCGATATGGTGTTGATGAACGCTGAGACGCCCGCTCCTGCCCCGCGTGAGCCGTGAACCCATCGATACTGTATCTCCGTCCAGTTCTCAACGCTTACTATGACCTCGAACGGCGGCCTGAAGTCCATCGAATACAAGTTCGGCATGTCGACGTATTGTATCGCGTAATGCTGCGACCGCAGGGTGGTTATGGGGCTCGTGTAGGTTCTATGAGATCCGTGGAGCTCCCTTATGGTTACCGTTACCCGAACGTTTGCGCTTGAATCCGCGCGCACGAACCGCAGCCCGTACTCGTCGCCCAGCCTACCCGAGCCCAGCTCCTGTAGCGGGTCGGAGATATCCATCCATATCCATTTGGATGACGGTATCTCGCATTTTCTGGGGGCTATACCGGTATACGCTATCTCGTATTCGGCTACGCGCGCTTTATGGACGTTGTTGGCGGGCTGATCCGGGTCGAAGAGAGATTTGGCTAGATAAGTTATCCTGTATACCGCTACATCGCCTGCATCGCATACCGAACACGAGGGAGCTACTAGGATCGCGACCTCCTCCGGCTGAAGCTCGAGCAGGTTGCCGAAGCCAGAGGGAGGTGAGGAGGCGACTGGAATTAAATCGTGATCTGAAGCGCGCTTAAAGACCTCAACTCTAATTACGATTAGGGTGTATTTCCCGAGGTTTCTCAGGCGGAGGGTCGCCGCGGTTCCATTATCGCTCCCGGCTTCAACCACCAGCGAAGAGCTCACCATGGCCGCGAGGCCGCCGACATCGCTGGAGGCCTTCAAGGCGGATACTCCGAACCACGACAACGATAACGCGTAGAGGTATAGCCCGGCAGCGATCACGAATGCTGCCAGTATCGCGCTCGCGACGGCGCTCGCGACCCCCCGCCTCTTTCTTCTACTCAATCTTTGCACATAACGCCTTATAGAGAATTATATATTAAGCTTTTATTAAGCTTTTCCGAAGCTCGAAGCCGCGCAGGGCCTCGCATCTAGGGATTAACATCAATTACGTAAGCGTTTCGAAAAAGGCTTCTCCAGTTGCGGCGCGGATTCCTCCGAGGATGCTGTGCGAATCCCGGCTGAAGGGAGGGGGACGGCTGCCGGGAAGCTGGGGCGCAACCTATAAGTTTATGAACTGGGCTAACCGCCTCCGGGGAAGACAACCGGATGACGGAAGTTAAGTTCGAGCGGATTTCGCCGGCCGATTTCTTCTACAGGAACCGGGACATCGCCGGGTTCAGTAGCCCCGCTAGATCGCTCTACATGAGCATCCGAGAACTTGTTGAGAACTCCTTCCCATACGATGAGCCCATCCTCGTAAGGGAGGACGGCCGAATTAGGGTGGTTAGGATAGGCGAGTTCGTGGAGCGCGAGCTCTCCGAAGGAGGCTATATAGAGATCGACCGGAGATATTATAAGCCGCTGAGGAGGAGGGTTGAGGTCTTAACAATCGACGAGAACCTGAAGCTCGCCTTCAAGAGGATAACGGCCGTCTACAAGCATCCATCCCCCAGAAATTTGTGGAGGATCCAGCTCCAAGCGGGGAGGCAGGTCTGCACGACATCTTCCCACAACCTCTTCATACTCAACGAGGAGCTTAAGCCAGAATGTAGGGAGACCAAAGACCTTAAGCCGGGCGATAGGGTAATAGTCCCAGCAGCGGGATATGAGCCCGAAAACCCGATGAGAGAGCTAGACCTCCTAGACGAATTGCTGAAGCTCCCCGAAGAAGAGACCGAAAACATAATGCTACACGGCCTTCTCCAGTTCTACACTAAGCCGCTACCGCGGACGCATTTACTTCTAGCATCTATCAAGGGCGCGGAAGTAACGTGGAGCGATCTACGTAGGATCGCCGGAGAACTCGGCCTAGACAAGCCAAACAACCTAATACAGACCTTGAGGAGGGAAGGCTTCCTGATAAACCTGCGGAAAGGGGTCTATAAGGTTAATAGGGTGAAGAAGCCGAGAAACAGGCACCCGGTTCAGAAAGATTGGGCGAAACTAGACTCCATACCATTCAACTACTTCCGAAGTAATAGACCTAAGAACCTCGATAAACGGCGGATCAAAATAAGCGTAAAGCAGTCGAAGACATCACTTCCAGCGCTGATCCCAATAACCCCCGAGTTCATGAGGATTCTGGGGTACTACGCAAGCGAAGGCTCCATAACTAAAGGGGTTAAGGTGACGTTCTCCTTCGGATCCCACGAGCTTGAAACCCTAGTAAAGGATCTCGTGGATTGTCTTGAGAAGGTTTTCGGCGTGAAGGCTTCGATCGCGAAGCCGCATGAAACTGCCATAAACGTCGTGGTGAACAGCGCCTCCCTCGCTTTCCTCTTCGAGAAAATACTCAAAACGGGAACAAACGCTAATAACAAGCGGATCCCTTGGATAGTCTTCAACGTCTCCAGAAAGCTGATGTGGCACTTCTTAATAGCGTACATCGGAGGAGACGGCTACATTCAAAGGAAAAAGAGAAACAGGAAGATAACGCTGGCGACATCGAGCAAAGATCTCTTTACCGACCTCAAGTTCCTCCTAACCCTGATGGGACTAAACTTCTCAGCATGCATCTCAAAGTCTCAGGATAGGGTTGTTAAGGGCAGAAGAACGAAATTCAGTAGATCCTACCACATATACATCAGAGAAGGCGTCTCCCCAGCGTTACAGTCGATACCGATAGCTCGATATAGTCGAGAACTATTAAAGATCTCAAAATATAGGCTCTCAAACCTTTACAGACCTACGGTTCAGAAAAGCTGGTTAAGGAGAGTCTTCCACCCCGATCAGCTTCCCGACGCCCTCAGGAAGATAGTCTTCTCGGATATAGGATCTCTGCCGATAAAGAGCATAGAGGTTATACGGTCAAGCTCGGAGTGGGTTTACGACATATCCGTCGAGGACGTTGAGAGGTTCATAGGGGGCGAAGCAATAGCCTTGCTCCATAACTCGTTGGATGCGGCGGAGGTTGGGAGGATTCCGCCGAACGTCATCGTCGAGCTGTCTTCGGAGGGGAATTCTGAGGGAGGCGTCGACATCTACAGGCTTCGGGTTGAGGATAATGGTATCGGAGTTGACCCCGAGCACATTCCGAGGGCGTTCGGAACGGTCTTCTATGGGAGCAAGTACGGGTATAAGCAGAGCCGCGGAACCTTCGGCCTCGGCGGAACCATGGCCCTGCTCTACGGGCAGATAACCACGAATAGGCCCGCGGTCGTGGTCTCGAGCCGGGGCGGCCGCGAGATACACAAGTTCGTCCTCATGATAGATATCGTGAAGAATGAGCCCAAGGTCTTCGAGCACGAGGTCTACGAGAATAAGCGGAGATGGCATGGAACGGCGGTCGAGTTCTATCTCGAGGGAGACTACACGAATAGCAAGGCGAAGATAATCCAATACTTTAACCACACCGCGATAGCGAATCCGCACGCATCCCTTATGTTCATAGATCCGAGGGGGAGGCTTTACTACTATCCGAGGGCGACGACGAAGACCCCCGAGCCCCCGAAGGAGTCTCTGCCGCATCCGGTCGGGGTCGATATAGAGACCATGTCTAGGATCCTGCGCTCGACGAGGGAGAGGACCATGCTGGGGTTCCTCATGAGGAGCTTCCAGAAGGTTGGCGAGAAGACCGCTAGAGACGTTCTGAGCCTCGCGGGAATCTCGGAGAGGAAGAACCCGAGAAAGCTTAGCCACGACGAGGTTACGAGGCTCGTCGAGGCGATTAAGAGCTACGGCAGGTTTAGGGCGCCGGATCCGTCGAGCATAAGCCCTATCGGAAAGGATCTCCTCGAGACCGGGATTAAAGCCATGCTCAGCCCCGACTTCCTCTACGTCGTCGAGAGGCCCCCGTCATCCTACTCCGGCTTCCCCTTTATAGTGGAGGTCGGGCTGGCGTACGGCGGGAGGATACCCTCCTCGGACGCGATCCAATTATACAGGTTCGCGAATAAGATTCCGCTGCTCTACGATGAGCGGGCGGACGTCTCGTGGAAGGTTATAACCGAGCGCATAGATTGGGCGACCTATAAGGTCCGGTTTCCGGCGCCCCTCGCGATAATCACCCACATCTGCTCCCCAAAGATACCGTATAAGACCGTAGGGAAGGAAGCCGTTGCGGATAGGCCCGAGATCGAGCGGGAGCTGGTCGCGGCCATCCGGGAAGCCGCCCGCGCCCTCAGGCTGTATCTAGGTAAGATAGAGAAGCGGGAGATAGTTAAGCGGAAGCTGGATATCTACGCTAGATATCTTCCGCTCATAGCGAGGTATTCGGCCGAGCTCGCCGGCCGGAAGAAGCCCCCCAGAATAGACAGGCTCCTCAAGACGCTCGGAATAGACCGAGACATGGTCGAAGAAGCTAAGCGGAAGGCCCTAGCCAGGCTTCAGGAACTTTACGCGGAATAGCCTTTTTCGAGAGAATCCTTAATAAACTCGCTTAAACACGAAAAATCATCCCCTCGCATCCGGCCGGGGTGTCTCGCGGTGAGGATAGCCTTAGCCTACAGCGGTGGCCTGGATACAACCGTTATCTGCCGCTGGCTCAAGGAGAGATACAGCGCCGAGATAATAACCGTTACCGTGGACGTTGGTCAGCCGACGGACTTCAAGAGGATCGAGGAGCGGGCCTACGCCGCGGGCGCCTCGAAGCACTACTACGTCGACGCTAGGGACAGGTTCGCCGAGGAATTCGTCTCGAAGGACATAATGTATAACGGGCTCTACGAGGGGGAATATCCGCTCTCGACCGCGCTTAGCAGATACCTGATAGCGGAGGAGCTTGCGAGGATCGCGCTGAGGGAGGGCTGCGACGCCGTGGCCCACGGCTGCACGGGGAAGGGCAACGACCAGCTCAGGATAGAGGCGAGCCTAGCGTACTTCCTCCCCGAAGACGTTAGGGTGCTCGCGCCCGTCAGGGAGCTGAACTGGAGCAGAGACGAGGAGGTAAGATACGCGCTCGACCGAAAGCTTCCGATAGAGCTTAAGGAGAGCAGGTGGAGCATAGACGAAAACCTCTGGGGCCGATCGATCACGGGATCGGAGCTCGAAGACCCTTGGACGGAGCCCCCGTGGGAGGCGTTTAAGTGGGTTAAGCCCCCGAGCAGCTGGCCCGAGGAGAGCGAGGAGCTGGTAATCGAGTTCGAGAGGGGGGTTCCGGTCGCCCTAGACGGGAGGCGCATCCCCCTGAGGAGGATGATCGAGGAGCTGAACGAGAGGCTCGGAGCGCACGGCTACGGAGTAATCGACCACATCGAAGACCGGGTGATAGGCTTGAAGAGCAGGGAGGTTTACGAGGCTCCAGCGGCCCTCGCCCTCATAAAATCTCACCTAGACCTCGAGAAGATCGTTTTGGCCGGCAGATGCCTAAGGTTCAAGTCCCTCGCCGAGAGGGAGTGGACGGAGCTCGTCTACGCCGGCCTCTGGCATCACCCGCTTCGAGAGGCGCTCGATAAGCTCGTTGAGGAGCTCGAGAAGGATGTGAGCGGGGAGGTTAGGATGATCCTCGAGAGGGGCTCCGTGAGGATAGCGGGGAGGAGGGCTGAGAAAAGCCTATACCTAAAGAGGCTGATAACCTACTCCTCCGAGAGCATCTTCGATCAGAAGGATAGCGAGGGATTCTCCAGAATCTGGGGCATGGAGCTCAGGCTTCGGAAGCTTCGAGAAAAGCTTAACAGAAAGCTTAAGAAAGGCTAACTGCTGCTTAAGCTCGTTCCATGGAGGGATGGGCGAGATGCACCGGGATCAGATTATAGGAAGTTTGATAACCATCGCGTCCGTAATAGTGATAATCGTCTACGCTTGGATACTGTTCTTCACCGAGTGGTCTCTGCTCCTGATGCGGATAACGGCCTTCATAGCCGTCGCCGGGGTCCTCGGGATACTCGCGTGGATAGGCTACACCCTAGCGACAACCCCGCCGCCAAAGCCCATCGAGGAGATCGAGAAAGAGCTTGAGGAGGAGCTGGAGAAGGTCGAGACCTCGGGGGAAGAGCAGAAGAAGGAAGCGGAGTAAGACTTGAGGAGGCCCCTCTCCCCGGACGAGCAGCCCTCGCTAAGCCACCTGCTTAGATAGCTCCATTATCGCGCTGGAGATTATCCTAGCGGCCTTCAGGATGTCCGCGGGGGAGATCTTCTCGAACCTCGTGTGAGCTAGCTTCGAGTCGCCGGGGCCGAAGGCCGCGATATTATCCGTGAGCCTCGCTAAGACGTTCATGTCGCTCGTCCCCGTCTTCCTAACGATCCTAGGCTTAACCCCGCTTCTAATGCATCCCCTCATGAGCGCTCGGACGAGCCGGGTTCCCAGCCTCGCCTCGACCGGGGGCGTTTCATCTATTATCCTAAGCTCCACCCCGTGCCTCTCGGAGATTTCTCGAAGAGCTTTCAGAATCTGATCCGGGCTATGCGGCCTCGGAAACCTAACGTTCACGCACGCCCTAGCTTCCTCGGGTAGCTTGCTGAGCCAGTCTCCGGAGTTAAGCATGGTTATCGCCGAGGTTATCTCGCCGTAGCTCCTTCCCCGGAACCTAGACCTGAACTCGTAGAGGAAGTCGAGGAGCTTATCGAGGGCGGAGTCGCCGATATACGGCGCGGAGCTATGGCCTCCCCCTCCGGTTGAGCGGATCTCGGCCGTTACGCTCCCCCTGTAGGCCAGCGCTATCCCGAAACCCGTGGGCTCGCCGACGAGCACGTAATCCGCCTTGAACCCGCTCTCGACGAGGTGCTTCGCTCCAAGCCCGTCGAGCTCCTCTCTAACGAGCCCCCCAACGACCACCCTAAGCCTGGCCTCCTTCACGGCTAGCCCGGCTCCCAGGATATAGGATAGAAGCGGGCCCTTGGCATCTACGGCCCCCCTGCCCCGAACAACCCCCTCCTTCTCGTCGTAGAAGGCTTCGATCCTTCCGGGAACCGTATCGAGGTGGCTTGCTAGGAGGAGCGTCGGCCCCCTACCGTAGGATGAGAAGAAGTTCCCCGAGTCATCGACGTAGCATTCCCGGAACCCCAGCTCCCCGCATATCTCCTCCAGCGTTTTATGGAGCTTCGACTCGCTTCCGGATGGGGTATAGACTTCCAGAATTCTTACGAGGGTTTTCGCCACCCATTCCTCGTTCATTCGCCCTTAGCCTCTGCGAAGCGGCGTCCCGCCCCTCCTCAATAAAGATTCCTTCAAAACTTGAAGTATCCCGCTGAGCTTTTCCTCGATCAGCCCGATATCCTCCGATCCTATCATGTATGGCGGTAGCAGCCTTACGACCGTTAGACCCGCCTTCAGCGCGAGCACGCCCTCCTCCTGCAGCCTCCGGATCACCGGCGCGGGGTTCGTTCTCAGCTCTATGCCCCTCATCAAGCCCATCCCCCTAGTCCCTCGAGCCAGCTCCGGGTTCTCCCCAGCTATCCTCTCCAGCGCCCGCCCGAGCTCCTCGCCCGAGACCCTCGCCCTATCCACAACCCCCTCCTCCAGCAAGGCTCTTACGCCGCCCTTCACGGCGGCTAAGGCCAGCGGATTGCCTCCGTGGGTGGAGCCGTGGGAGCCCGCCCCCATACGCTCTCCGAGATCCTCCCTAACGGCCACTAGGCTCACGGGGAATCCCCCGCCGAGGCTCTTTCCCGCGACCAGTATATCCGGCTTGACGCCCGCTCTCTGATGCGCCCAGAGGATGCCCGTTCGCCCGAATCCCGACTGAACCTCATCGACTATCATCACCGCTCCGGCCTCGTCGCACCTCCCCTTGATCGCCTTGAGGAAGTCTCGGGATGCTACGGCTAAGCCCCCCTCCCCCTGAACCGGCTCGACTATCACCCCGGCGACCTCCTCGTCTATCGATCGCTCGACGGCCTCCGCGTCGTCATACGGCAGGAACTCGACCTCCCACGGAAACGGCTCGTATCCATCCCTATATCTAGGGCTCCAGGTTACCGAGAGGGCGCCCATGGTTCTTCCGTGGAAGGCGTTGATGAATGAGATGAACCTCCTCCTCCCCGTGGTCCTCCTAGCGATCTTCAGGGCGAGCTCGACCGCCTCGCTTCCGGAGTTCAATAGGTAGAAGTAGGTTAGATGGCTTGGCAGGATCCGCTCGAGGAGCTTCGTGGCCTCCTCCTTTACATCCGTGTCGAAGGTCGGGGATAGCGTCGTTATTCTCTCGAGCTGCTTTTTAACCTCCTCGATCACCCGAGGGTTTCGATGGCCTAGAAACGCCACGCCATGCCCGGTATGGCAGTCGAGATACCTCCTCCCCCGATCATCCCATAGATACTGATTCTCGCCCCTAACGATCCTCAATCCCCTCGGCGCGTAAAACCTCATCAGCTTAAGCAAGGCTCACCGCCCTCGGCACTTCCACAGCCTATCTCAAGCCACCTAATTATCGTTACCTCCTAAACCGCTGAACGGTCTTCTCGACGATCGCCCTCGAGACGTCCACGCCGGTTACCCTTGAGATATTCCGATACTGCGGTATCCCGTTCACCTCCAAGACGAGGCTCTCGCTCCCCCTCTCCACCAAGTCGACCCCCAGAACTCCTCCGCCCAGCTCATCCCCGGCCCTTCGAACGAGCTCGAGCTGCTCCTCGCTGAGGCTCGCCGGAACCGCCCTGCCGCCCAGAGCCGTATTCGTCTTCCATCGATCACTAACCCTGTAGATCGCCGCCGGAACGTCGCCCCAGATGTAGCACGCCCGTATATCTCGGCCGGGCTTCTCGACGTACTCCTGAAGATAGTGAACCTTGAAGTGCGGGCTCTGCATGTTCTCCCGGAACTCTAGGATCTCCTCCAAGCTCTCCCGATCCAAGGCTCTCGCGATCATCCGGCCCCAGCTACCGTAGATTGGCTTGACGACGAGCGGGTATCCGAGCTTCTCGGCGGCCTCGACGCAGGCCTCGCGGCTGAACGCTATCGCCGTCCTCGGGACGGGAATCCCCCTCCGGGCGAGCCTAGCCGTGGTGTAAAGCTTGTCCTCGCAGCCCATGAGAACCCTAGAAGAGTTCACGACGGGAATCCCCTTCTCCTCGAGGATTATGGTCGAGGCGATCGAGCGGTAGAAGCTTACGCACCTCTGGAAGGCCAGATCGAGGTCATAACTATCTCCGCGATCGAGCCAGAAAACCTCCCTGGTAACCTGTAGTGGAACGGCCTCGTGGCCCAGCTCCTTAATGGCCCTCATCAGATCCTTCTCTTCCCATCGAATCAAATCGTAGACGATCCCCACCCTCAAGGCTTGCAGCGCCCGGTAGCCCCCACGACGATAACCGATATATGAGTATCTCCTCCTCGGGAGGAAGCTGGACGGATGCTTAAATATGCCGAGTGGGACAATTATGGTAATACTTATGGTTTCCTTATCGAGAAAACCTTTGGGGAACTAGATTAGGCGGGGGCGGTCTAAAGTGCTGGAGCAGGAGTTCTTCGAGGTCTGGGTGGTCGGCGACCTCGGGGAGGAGCTCGTCGAGAAGCTCAAGGAGAAGCTTCGCGAAGCCTATCGAAGGAATCATCCGAGGATACGGTTCAGGTTCTATTACGACGACGCCCAGAGCTCGCTTGACTTCGAGGCCATCAGGTCGATCCTCCTCGAGAATACTCGGCTAAGCGTGGTGATCGAAGAGAGGCCCTTCAAGGCCCTGGAATCCGACCTCGGGAGTATAGGGGGCGAGGTCAGCCTCCTAGTTTCCAAGAAGCTCGTCCCCTCGATGAAATTCCCCAAGAATAGCCGCTTAAAGCTCGCGGAGGTGTAGAGCCTATGGCCGATGCTAGGCCCGAGATAATCCTAACGACGGATCGAACGATGATGTCGAATCATCACGGTAAGGAGTTCATAGGATTCATGACCACGGGCCCGGCCATAGGGATGCCGGAGAAGCTCTGGATGTGGATAGCCTGCCCGAAGATGAAGGTGGACTCCATGGGTAGGCCGTGGCAGGCCCCCTACGCCCTAAGGAAGCTCGAAGCCCTCCTACAGGATAAAGGGTATAACGCCGCGATAATAGACCCGGATTACGTCGCCCGCTACCTCCCGGACGCGAAGATCCTCATGCTCAGCCACCACGACTACTTCGCCCTCTGCCCCCCGAGCAGCGAGTGGTGGCTCGTAACGAAGAAGGAGCCCGTAAACGCTAAGAGCTTCCGGAATTTCATGAACAGCCTCCCCATCGCGAAGGCCAAGGAGCGGGGTCTGAAGATCATGGTCGGCGGCCCCGCAGCGTGGCAGTGGCTTTACAGGCCCGACCTGATGTCGAGATGGGGGATAGATACGATCGTGGATGGCGAGGGCGAGCGGATAGTGGTGGATTTGGTCGAGAGGGCTTACTCCGAGGAGCCTCTACCGAGATACGTTTTCGTGGGGCCCGGCGACGTTCCGAGCATCGAGGAGATTCCGCCGATAAGGAGGCCGAGCATAAACGGGCTCATCGAGATAATGCGCGGATGCCCGAGGGGCTGCAGGTTCTTCTCCGTAACCCTTAGACCTCTCCGCCACATGCCCCTAGAGCTCATCGAGGAGGAGATGCTCGTGAACGTTAGGGAGGGGGTTAGATCCGGGATACTCCACTCCGAGGACGTCCTCCTCTACGGCGCTAAGGGGATAAGGCTGAACCCGGACGCGCTGATCAAGCTACATCAACTAGCTAGAAAGCACTGGGAGAACATCGCTTGGAGCCATGCCAGCTTGGCGGCGATAAAGAACGCCGAGGAGGAGCATAAGCTCATCTCGAGGCTTAGGGAGATAATCTGCTCCGAGGGTCAGGATTACTGGGGCGTCGAGGTCGGGATCGAGACCGGATCGGTTGGGCTCGCGAAGAAGATAATGCCGGCCAAGTCCGCCCCGTACCCCGCCGAGAAGTGGCCCGAGGTGGTTGAGGACGCCTTCGCGATAATGCACGAAAACAACATAATCCCCGCGGCGACCCTGATCCTGGGGCTTCCCGAGGAGACGCCGGAGGACGTCGTGAAGACCGCGGAGCTTCTGGATAGGCTCAAGCCCTACAGGAGCTTGATCGTCCCCATGTTCTTCGTGCCCATGGGCGTCCTAAAGAACAAGGACTGGTTCACGGACGTCAAGGTTAGGGATGAGCACATCGAGGTTATGCGGAAAT
>JAPDJZ010000161.1 GCA_029258815.1 archaeon | reverse complement strand
TGGGGCTCGCTCGTCGAGACGATTACCCGGAAGCCGGGCCTCGGCTTTATCTGAGCCAGCTCGAGCACGTAGTCCAGCCCGTTCAATATCATGAGGTATCTCTCCTGCCTCCTAGCTACGTCCTCGGACTTGACGAGAAATCCCGGCCTCCTCCCGTCGAGCCTATCCGAGTACACCCTCCTAAGCCAAGGCCTATAATGCTGCGAGGCCAGCTCGTATCCTCCCCCGCCTAAGGACCTCCTCTCGAAGTATATCCCCACGTTACTCAGGTCCGGCAGCTTTATCCTCGTCTTCGAGGCCATTAGCCTGTCGATCAGGTATGCGGATCTCGGGCAGACGACCGGGATCCTGCCGACCTCTTCGGAAAGTTTGATCAGGTCTCTAATCCGATCTATATCCGTTGGGGAGGTTATGACGCACACGAGCTTATCCCCCTTCTCGACCACGTACCGCTTTATCTCCGCCGAGACCTCCTCTTCGGGAACCCTAATCGAGGAATCTATCCTAGTCCCCTCTATGAGCAGGTAGTCCACATCCTCTATCTTCCGGACGAACTCATCCGTCAAGCTTCTAAGTATCCCATGCCTCCGGATATCTCCCGTGTAGGCTAGGGAGAGGTCTTCGGCCAGGAAGCCGAAGGACGCCGGGATCGAGTGGTCTATCGGGTGGGGGACGAGCCTGAAGGGCGCGCCGCCGATCTTGGAGCCCTCCTCGAACACCTCGACCCTCCTCTCGAGCCTATCCGAGCCCTTCGAGCTTCTATCCCTCATCCTGAAGACCTCGGATTCCACGTCGTATGCGGCCGACGTCTCGAGCGCCGTCTCCATTATCGTTTTCATGGATCTGCTGACCGCGAGCTTGATCTCCTCGGATAGGAAGCCTATAGATCCGTAGTGGTCGACGTGGGCGTGGGAGACTACGCAGAGGGATGCGTTCACCCCATCGCCTTTTTCTAGAAGATCTCTGACGCGCTCGTCGAGCTTCAGCAGATCGCTTCGATAAATCCCCGAAACCTTGGGGAGAATTTCGGAGTAGAGGTAGTAGTAGAGCTTATTCGCTATCGTCAAAGCCCTGTAGCCCAGAGCGTATTCCCTCTTCCTCTTCATGTTGATTCCGAAGTCTAGGAGGGCTGAATCTCCCCCGAGCTCCAGAACGATCTTATTCCCTCCTATGCAGCTCGCTCCATCCAAGATCCTAAGCTTGGATGCCGGCATTCGAGATCAATATTCTCCGGGAGAGATTTATAGCATTATGTCGGTGGGGGGCTTCTTCTCGACGATGAGCCCCCTAGCCCTCTGCTCGAAGCTCTCGCTCGGCGTCGCCTTAACGAAGACGCTCCTCCGCTTAAGCTCGTCGAGGTTCGAAGCCCCGAGATAGCCCATCCCGCTCCTGAGACCGCCTACGATCAGCCTTACGACGCCTTTCACGCTCCCCTTGTATCGGACGTATCCCGAAACCCCCTCCGGAACGAGCTTGGAATACCTGTCGAGCCTGTGGATTACGTCCGGGCTCCCCATCCCCCTATACCGCTTGAACCTCATCCCGTCCCGCTCGATCACCTCCCCCGGCGCCTCGTCGGTTCCAGCGAGCATCCTGCCGAGCATAACGCAATCAGCCCCGGCGGCTAAAGCCTTCACTATGTCCGCTATCCTCCGAACACCTCCGTCGGCGATCACGGGGACGCCGTAGATCGAAGCGACGTCGGCAACCCACGCGACCGCCTGAAGTTGGGGGACCCCGACCCCGCAAACCTCCCTCGTGAAGCAGATCGATCCAGCCCCGAGGCCAACCCTGAGGCCGTCGGCGCCTGCGGCGATCAGGTCCTCGGCGGCCTCTCCGTCCACGATGTTCCCGGCCACGACGTCGACGCTCCCGTCGATCGCCTTATACCGCTTCAGGCTCTTGATCACGTTCTCGCTATGCCCGTGAGCCACGTCGATAACGATTAAATCCGCCTCGGCTTTTAGGAGGAGCCTAAAGCGCTCCTCGTCAAACACCCCGACCGCCGCCCCCACGGCGAGCCCGCGCTCCTTAACCCTGCCCACCTCCCCGGCCTCGCGCTCCGGCGGCATATTGCGGTGGATTATCCCGATCCCGCCCTCCTCGGCCAAGGCGATCGCCATGTCAGCCTCGGTAACCGTGTCCATCGGAGAGCCGATGATCGGGATCCGAAGCCCAACCCTCCTCGAAGCCCTAGTTGATAGATCGACCCGCTCCCTGGGAATAATCCTAGAGTATCGAGGCTTTAGGAGGACGTCGTCGAAGGATAACGCGGCAGCGGCCTCCGCGAGCTTCCTCGAAAAGAACCCCATATTAAACGTGATACACGGCCCACTTTTATCCATTAACCGATAAAGAAAGGGTTCGAGGATGCCCGAAAGCGTAAATAGCCCAAGTCAGGCTTAAATAAAAAACGGAACTCTCTAACGATGGAGGCCGGGGTAACTCAGCCTGGTTAGAGTGCGGGGCTCATAATCCTCATCCGGCTGGTCGGAGGGTGCATCCCCGTTGTCCCGGGTTCGAATCCCGGCCCCGGCACACGCTCCCCTATCCTCGATACTCCCCGACCTCGGCTTACAGCTAAGTTCAGCGAGGAACCCGGCTCCACGGCTGAAAACCGCTAAGCGATGATCAAGGTTTTATCCAGACATCAGGTGAATGGGCCCGCCGGGATTCGAACCCGGGACCTCCGGCTCCGCAGGCCGGCGCCCCATCCATGCTAGGCCACGGGCCCCTTTTACTCCTCCAGCTAGAATGCCTTAGCCTACATGCTTTAATGGTTTCCTCGATGTTCTCGGATTCGGGAGCCGAGCGTCAAGTATAATAGAAAGGCTATAATAGCGGTGGATGGAGGGCCCGTAGCTCAGCCTGGTCGGAGCGTCCGGCTGATACGCGTTATGTTCTGCTCGGAGACCGGAAGGTCGAGGGTTCGAATCCCTCCGGGCCCATACACGGCATCCCCATCTCCGTCTAAACGGCCTTTTGCGAATTACGTTATTCGCGGTTGACTTTCTGGGCTAAAGGCGGTTATTGATAGGGTCGGCGGGTTTGCCTATGGCGTTTGTGCGCAGTAGATTCCCGGTCTCGCCCTTATGATGTCTTCGGGGCTGATGATCGTGGGTAGCGGCCACATCATCAACACCTCGTAGCTTAGCTTCATGCTTCCCGATTCGCCGCCTCCGAACAGGAGGTCGAGGAGGGAGGGCTTTCTAGGCTTTATCCACCGGGTTGGAGCGTATTCGGGGAGGCCCGCGAGTTCTCTCGCTTCTTTAACCGCGTCCTCTAGGCTTCCGGTCTCATCCACGAGGCCGATTTCGACCGCTTCGGCTCCGAGGAACGGCCTAGCCGTCAGAACCCCCTCCCAATCCCTGATCTTATCTCCCCTAGACTCCCTCACCCTCCTCTCGAAGATCTCCGCGATCGAGTCCACCATGTCCTGCATCAGCCTTCGCTCCTCCGGGGTCATGGGCCTCCAAGCGCTCCCGACGTCCTTCAGCCTTCCGCTCTTGAAGGTTTCGGCCCTTATCCCGAGCTTATCCATAAGCTCCGCGAAGTTTATCACGAGGGAGACCGCTCCGACGGATCCGGTTAGCGCGTGAGGCGAGGCGATTATCCTATCCGCTGGAAGGGCGATGTAGTAGCCTCCCGAGGCGCCGTACTCCGCGATGTAGGCTACGACGACCCTCTCCCCGGCCAGCTTCTTAACCATCTGGTAGATCTCCTCCGAGGCGGCGGCGCTTCCGCCCGGGCTATTGATGACGAGGACGACGGCCTTCGCGTGGGGATCCGACTCAACCTTCTCGAAGAGCTCCCTAGCCTTATCCGGGGTGAGCGCCTCGCCGGAGAAGATCGCCAGCGGAGACTCCGAGTAGCTTATGGTTCCGGAGAGGGGGACTAGCGCGACGTAGCCCGCTCCGCCAGCCGGAGACCTGAACGCCGTTAACAGGATCGCCGAGGACAGCAGGGAGCCTACGACGACGCCTATGATGAGCCAAAGCCACCAGCCAAGCTTCATCCCCGAAAATCTTCCTCGTAGACCCACTTATAAGCTTCTAATCCTCCCTCCGGGGGCTAAGGCTTAACGACCCGGCTTGGGATCGCGAAGAGCCTGCCGCCGAGGTGAAGCGGGAGCGAGGCGGCTCGAACGTCCCATACGCCGTTCCTGAAAAATTCCTCAGATGCGTAAGCCTCCAGAACTTCTCCGATGAATAGCGTGCACTCGCCGGCCTCCACGCTCTTGCTAAGCCTGCACTCGAGATGCCCCATGCACTCATCTATGATCGGGGGCTTAACCCTCCTAGCGGGGCGCGGCGTAAGCCCGGCGAGCCTAAACTTATCCGCCCTCCTACCGCTCCGCGTCCCGCAAACCCATAAAGCCTTCAACAATCGCTCGCCCGGAATATTCACCGTAAACTCCCGGGACTCCCGAATGAGCTCCCCCGTATAGCTCTCCTCGCCAAGGGCTACAGCCACCATGGGAGGATCCTCGCTAACCGGCATATTCCAAGCACAGGTCATGACGTTGGGCCTGCCGCCAGCCGACGCCGATACCACGAAAACCGCCAGGCAGGGATGAAGAAGCTTATAGAAGTCGTCCATGACATCGACCTTCACGCCCATAAGTCCTCCAGCACCCCCATGTTAGGAGAGATCTGGAAACCTATAACCGCTCCCTCTCCACGGCCTCGAGAATACTTAAAAATTCCTCAAGGCTCGGGCGCCCTAAACCTATGCGGAGATATATCTTGAACTGGAACTGTAAAGCGATTTGTGGTTTAAACCTCTGAAGAATAGCAAAGTCCTCACAAAATCCCAAATCGAAGACCTATTTCTAAATGCTCATCACGACTCGCAAAAATCCGGCATCTTGGCATATGTTGATGGTCATATCCAAGGCGTTATAAATTATGGTTTCGTTCTTCTTTTCCAGCGTGATAGTAAGCTGCTCTCTAATGCTTTGTGGAAATCGTCTCCCGATATTATTAACTTCCACTCAACACTGGCGGAAGCTTGGTTGAAAAGAACTCTCACGCATTTAAGCTTGGCGCGAATACCGAGCTTGCTTAGTAAGAGTCTGATGCCTCCTAGTATATTCGATCTCGGAGGTTTGAATGTCTTCAGAGCCTTGGACGCTAGCTTGACGCTAATGCTTTTCCTACCTTTGAACCTCTCTTTTAAGAGTTTACATGTCTCCGCATCGCGTATCCTTACCGCCGCGCTTACCTCAATTCTAGTTCTCGAGACGTATGCCTCGTCATCGAAATATCCTCGGATTAGTGCTTTGATAACTTCCCTCTTATCGGATTTGAGGATAGAGGACGGGATATGAGGATTTGTTATAGATTTCTTTCCGAGCGGTATGCCGAGCTTACGTAAAACCTGAACGCTGATTCTTCTCAACCTAGTCTCATAATATCGCCCACGCTTAACGGTTCTGGGTTCATAATTGAAAAGCTCCTTTACCAATTCTCGCATCCTCTCATGACTCTCGTATTCTGAGGAGAGATATTTCGGGAACTTGCTTATACTTCCGTCTCCTAGCATTCTGCCCACAAACTCGGCGAGGAGGGCTGGCTTATTGTTTTGAAGCTCCCTTGCTAGTTCAGAAATTAAATGTTCTCTCTTGGCTTTTCTTACCAGATGGCTCTTAAGGGCCATAGCCTTGGCTTTACTTCTACTTAAACGAGTCTTCTTTCCCGATACCAGCCCCCCTTTACGCTGTCCCCAGTATGGTGAAAAGATTCCTGAGGCGTCAGAATGCTCTTTTACTATGCGCCTTAATGAGTTGTAAATGCTGAGGGGGATTAGCGCTCTTTCAGATTTGTAATCGAGTAAGGTGGTCTTAGATATTCCCAACTTTTTTGCGAGACCTTCATAACTTATCCCTAGCTTTTTCTTAGCTTCCTCGATAAGTGAGCTTGCATCTACTAAGACCCTAGGCTCGATTATTCTTTCACCTCTTCTTCTCATGAACCTTCCAATCGAGCTGCCGCAAACCACCTAATATATATGCAAAGCATGCCCAACTAAACTACCGAAGAGTATTCATACGACCGTAGCTCACATTTAGCCGCTCCGGCCATGCGCTGCTCCGGTAGAGCCCGAGAGACGGGCGCCGACTATAGTCCGGTCAAGTATGCGGGCCTCTCGAGCCCGTGACCCGGGTTCAAATCCCGGCCGGAGCATCATTATCTTATGTTTTGCTTTTTGATGGGTTGGAGGGCGTTTTGGGTTTCACGTGGGGATGGGGAAGCTGGCGGTTTCACCCGGCTCGATCGCCTCCTCCTCCCCCGCTACCATCACCTTTATCGGGGACAGGCCCTTCAGGTGGTGGATTGAGATCTTTTCGATGAGCCTGTTTATCGTTATGGTTAGGTTCGAGTCTCCGAGCCTGATCCTCTTCAGGGTCATGTTCGTCAGCTCGCCGGGAATACTCGGGGAAATTTTCAGGGACCTCTCCAAGGCGTTTCTCTCCATCCCCAGGAGCCCGAAGAGGGAGTTTATGTAAGATGCTATGCTCCACGCCTGGAGTATGCACGCGTTGAACGACTCCTCCCTGTCCCCCCGGTAGAGCTCGGCGTACATCCCGGCCTCGTTTAGTATCTGTCCGGCCATGATCTTGATGAGGTTGAAGGCTTCCTCGATCCTGCCGTAGCGCAGGTTGGCCGCCGCCGCCCATCCGGTAACCAGGGGCCAGACGCATCCATCGTGATACGCCTTCGGATCGTATTTCGGGTCGAGGGATGATAGCGTCCTTACGCCCCAAGGCGTCGTCATATCGGGTTTAGACGCCCTTGAGAGGGCTTTGAGGGCCCTCTCCCTATCCACGTAGCCGAGCATTATGGGGACGAGGGCGTTCGGCCTCACGCTGGGATCGGGCTCGCCGCTCGGCCTTATGGTATCGTAGAAGTACTCCTCGACCGGATTCCAATATCTCTTAACGATGATGGATTTCAGCTCGGAGGCTTTCTCGCGCCAGCTCTTAGAGCGCTCCCCGTCCCCCACCAACTCAGCTAGATCGGATGCCGACTCCAGAGCCTTCACCCAGAGAGCCTGAACCTCTATCGCGCTCTTCCCCCTATCTATGTGATCCATCCAAGTCGTATCCGGCACCGGCAGAAAGCCCGTAGTCGAGGGGCCGTGATCTAGCAGCCCATCCCCGTCCGAGTCTCTTCCAAACCCCCACTCAACCATCTCCACGACCTTCGGATACCATTTCTCGAGAAACTGCCTGTCCCCTGATCCCATGACGTACTCCCTTATTAGCCAGGGGTAGTAGAGGGTGGCGTCCGCCGAGCCGTAGCTCGTCGAGTGGAGGAAGCCCCTGCCGCCTATTATCATGGGTATCTCGCCATCACGCATCCTATTCAGGACGTTCTCAAGAGACTCCCTCACAATATCCCACTCGGATATGTTTATCATGGCCTGGAGGGTCCAGCCCAAGTCCCTTCCCCAGAAGGTCGGGAACCTCGGAAGCCCGGCCATTATCCCCGACCCTAGCTCCGGATGCCTGAGGATTAGGTAGAATAGCGAGAGCTTGCCGAGCTTGAACGCCGAGTTGAGCTCCGGGTCGTCGGTCTCCAGAGCAGTCGTCTTATTGAGATATGTGACGTAGTGCAGTATCGTGTGGGAGAGGTCCGATTTCTTTAGGCCCGCGGCCGCCTGGCTTAGCGCGTCTTCGAGGTCGCATGGGCTTCCCGAGACGACCACCCTCACAGGCTTATCCGCGGAGTAGGCTAGCTCGAACCTCGGAGCCGGAAGCGTTATCTCGGCTACGTCCGAGTATCCGTCGAGGGTGTAGGAGATGAGCTTGCCCGAGCACCCTATCGCGCCGTAGTATCCCAGATCTCTGGACCAGAAGACGAGTCCATTAACGCGCTTATCGTAGAACACCTTTACCGAGCTCGGGGTTAGGCCGAGCAGGCCATAGGGGATTAGGTTGCCGACCCCGCGGACTATCAGCGTCGCCTTCCCATCCAGCTCGATATCCTGGATTAGAGCCGGCCTTCCGGGCGGGGAATACGTCCTTCTCGTGATCCGCAGCCCATCGAGGTCGTGCTCGGTTAGAATATAGCCTGGCCCATGAACCATGCGCTTAACGCATTCACTAAGCATCACCGCCCTGCCTCCCGCCTCCACCCCGACCCTCATCGGGCCTAGGATCTTGGCCGGCGGAACGTATAGCCCACCTATGTCGTAGGATACGCCCATCCAACACCATTCGACGGATGGGTCGCCGGCCCTAGAGAGGACGGCATACGCGCAGTTGCTCGAGATTATTATCGGCCGGGAGAAGTCCGCGCCCTCATCCCTCCTAAGCTCGAGCTTCACCTCCTCGCTCTCGACCTCGTCCTCGAACTCGAGCGGGATCCAGATGTCCTCGAAGCCTTCAAGCCACGATCTTATCTGAATCCTATGGCGCCCCTCCTCGAGCCCCCTCCCCAGCAACACCATGAAGACGGATCTGGTCCCGGGGAGGTAGGTCAACGGGCTGCTTGAGGAGATCTCGGCGAGATTCCGGATCTCGTCGCGGATCTTCACGAACACCCTCCGCTCATCCACGCGCTCGCCGTCAACGAGCAGGATCATCCTAACGACCCTGCCCGCTAGGGGGACGGGGGGATTCCTAAGCCTGAACGAGAAGCCGTCGTACGCCCCGTCGCCGTCCAAGTCTATGTTGATTAAGCTTCCGCGAATGTACGCCATCTTCGTGAAGATCCTGCCGATCTCCGAGCTCAAGCCCTAGTAAGAGCATCCGAGCGGTATAAATACGATCTTCCGGCGACCGGCTTATACATCTTTTCCGAATAGGGATCTTGGCTAAAACGTATTTATCCTGCGTGCTTGGGGAGGGGATGGTTCGAGAGCTTGGTGGAGGCGCTGGTCGAGAAGGGAGAGGAGAAGGTTCTGAGAACGACGCTCAGCATCTGCCCGGAATGCAATCTACTGATTCAAGCCGAGATAATCGAGAAGAATGACAAGATATACATCGTCAAGAGGTGTCCGAGGCATGGAGAGTTCACGGAACTGTACTTCGGAAGCGCCGAAATGTATCACAGGTTTGAGAAGTACGCCCACGACGGTAAGGGGATAGCGACGCCGAATGTTAAGAAAACTCCGGTCATCTGCCCATACGACTGCGGGCTATGCCCCGGCCACCTAAGCCACACGGCCCTAGCGAACATAGTCGTAACGAACAGATGCGACCTCCACTGCTGGTATTGCCTGCCTCCAGACGAGGAGCTCCTCGTGAAAGATGGAGGCAAGGTTAGATTGCTGAAGATCGAAGAGCTTGCATCCCGATTCTTCACGAGATTCGAACCGAGGAAAGCCTGTGAGGGAGAATATGTGGAGACCCTAGGAGCCTACGTTCTCTCCTTCGTAAACGGCAGGGTGAAGTGGAGTAGGGTGAAGAAGATCTTTCGGAGAAAATACTTCGGCGCAATACATCAGATCATCACTAAAACCGGTAGAAGAATAAGATTGACGCAAGACCATAGAGTTCTCGTCCTTAGGAACGAGAAGCTCGAGAGGCTTTCAGTCGCCGAGCTCTCCCCCGGAGACAAAGTCCTAATCATCGGAGACCTTAATTTAGATTGTGAAAACGATTTCGAGATAAACCTAGTGAGTCATCTCAAAAAACTGCCGCCTGAAGAGCAGAAGAAAATCTACCTGAGAGGAGATATTTCGCGGAAGCTGGTCTATGATACCGAGATCGGCGCTCAGAGGATTTATAGCTGGAATCTTAGGGGATCCGCTCCACTATACGCCATATCGGAAGTAGCTGAGCCTCATGGTCTCAAGCTCGGAGTAGATGCGGCGGATTATGAGATACCTACGATCTTGGTAATATCTCCGGAGCTTATGGAGCTCGTGGGCTATTTCATTTCTGACGGACACTACACGTATAAGGATCTTAGGATTACGGTCGGCGACGGATACGTTGCCAAGAGGCTGGAGAAAATCCTCGACGAGCTAGGCTTACCTCATAGTTGGCTCAGACTCGATAGATATGGAAAAACGCCTCAGCTAGTAGTCGGGAGCAGGTTGCTGAGATTAATCTTCATGCGCGTTTTCGGGATACCCGCTGGGGCGAGCAATAAGAGGCTTCCAAACTTCATCTTCAACCTGCCCTTAGAGCATAGAATATCGTTGTTATCCGCCCTGTTTAATGGAGATGGCTACGTCATCAGAGGATCGAGGAACTGCAGCCTAGGCTATACTACGACCTCCTCGGGTCTGGCGAGAGACATGCTTTACCTCCTCGCATCTCTCGGCATTTTCGCGAGGCTCTACAAGGTTCCAGCTAGGAAGATGAAGGGAGCAAGACACGATCTCTACAAACTCTACATTTCAGGTCAAGACTTAGAAAAAGCGATCTCCCTCCTGAGGCTAAAGCCGGCACACCTCAGGAAGCTTGAGAACCTTTCCCCTAGAAGGGATACCAGGCCGCCGCGCTTCGGCGATCTCCTAGTGGATGAGGTTAAGGAAATCATCCCAGAATCATCCGGAGAGGAATACGATTATGTCTACGATTTGGAAGTTGATGAGCAGAGCCATAGCTTCATAGCGGGGGATGGAATCCTAGTAAGCAATTGCTTCTTCTTCGCCGAGCGCGCCGGCTACGTCTACGAGCCTTCGATCGAGGAGATTAGGGAGATGGTTAGGGTTTTGAGGTCTATGAGGCCTGTTGCTGGGAACGCCGTTCAGCTCACCGGCGGCGAGCCCTGTCTGAGGGATGATTTACCGGAGATAGTTAGGGTGATTAAGGAGGAGGGCGTGGACTTCGTCCAGCTCAACACTAACGGCATAAGGCTCGCGAAGGACTTCGAGTTCTTCAAGAGGGTTAAGGAGGCGGGGATCTCGACCCTCTACCTCAGCTTCGACGGCGTAACCCCGAAGACGAATCCGAAGAACTATTGGGAGGTCCCCGCGATCCTGGATAACGCTAGGAAGCTCGGCGTCGGGGTGGTTCTCGTCCCAACCGTGATCAAGACGGTGAACGATCACGAGCTCGGAGAGATGATAAGGTTCGGCTTCGAGAACGTCGATATTGTCAGGTCCGTGAACTTCCAGCCGGTCTCGCTCGTGGGTAGGATGCCGAGGAAGGAGAGGGAGAGGTTTAGGATAACGATACCGGATTGCATAAAGCTCATCGAGGAGCAGACCGACGGCATGATCCCTGAGGACGCGTGGTTCCCCGTCCCCTCCTGCGTCCCCGTAACCCACATCATCGAGGCCATAACCGGGAGGCCCCAATACGAGCTCTCAACCCACTTCGCCTGCGGAGCCGGGACATACGTGTTCAAGGAAGGGGATAGGATGATACCGATAACCGAGTTCGTGGATATCGACGGCCTCCTCAAGTATCTTCAAGACGTGGCTGATAGGATTAAATCCGGGGCGAACAAGTATATCTCGGCGCTCAAGCTACTCTGGAAGTTCGGATCGTTCATCGATGAGAGGAAGGCTCCATCAGGCCTCAACATTAAGAGGATGCTCTTCAAGATATTCGTGAAGCACGATTACAGCAGCGTCGGCGAGTGGCATCTGAGGAGCCTGTTCCTCGGGATGATGCACTTCCAAGACAAGTACAATTATGATGTCGAGAGGGTTAGGAGGTGCTGCATCCACTACCTCGTGCCGGATGGGAGGATCATACCGTTCTGCGCCTTCAACGTCATCCCCGAGATCTACCGGGATAAGATCCAGAAGGAGCGCGGCATCCCGATCGAGGAGTGGGAGAGGAGGACGGGGAGAAGGCTGAGCGACGACGTTTACCGGAGGGTTGAGCCGAGCGGAGAGGGATAACAGGGCTTCGGAGCGGGGCCGGAGATTTACGAGAATCGGCGCCGTTGCTCCGCTTTTCGTGTATTTTGCCCGATCCTCGCATCAAAAGTTTTTACCAATTACTTTACGTCTCTGTCGAAAATGTCCGATGAGGTAGTATTCGTTAGGAGAACCTCGGGACTCGTGCGCGAGATCGGGGCTCTCTCGGTGATGGCTATAGCGGCCAACTACGTGATCGCCGACGGCTTCTACCTCTTCACGGCGGGACTGGGCTACGAGGCCCCGGGAGCCCATATACCGCTCGCCCTCCTGATAGGCGGATCGATAATGAGCCTCGCGGCCTTCGCCGTCATCTTCCTGACGATGGCTACTCCGAGAACAGCCTCCGACTACGTGGCAATCTCCAGGGTTCTCCACCCCTTCCTCGGATACCTCGAGTCGATACTCGTCTTCGGGGTTCACATCTGGATAGTCGGGGCTCTATCCTTCTTCCTCGCATGGTTCTGGGGAAGCGCGCTGATACAGATTGGCCTCGCCATTCACAACCCGGGCCTCGTCTCCCTAGGCGAGTGGATGTCCGTCGACGTTGGAGCCGCCGCGGGCATAGGCATAGCCTTCGTCATAGCCTTCGGCGTCCTGAGCCTCCTCGGAATACGCGTCTTCAAATACACGGTTAACGTGCTCTTCGGGATAGCCTTGGCGGCCGGGATAATAACCGTGGCGGGAGCCATCTACGCCGCGACCCTAAGCCCCGCTCAGATAAAGAGCCTATGGGATATGACCTACGGAGCCGGAGCCTACGACGAGATACTCAACGTCGCGAACGCGGCGGGCTGGAGGGACTACATCGCCTCGATTGCCGGAGATCCGAGCGCGTGGGGCTGGCCCGGCCCGTGGTCTCCCGGGGTAACCCTATCGCTCAGCATAGTGGTCGCGGCTTACGCCTTCTGGGGGCTTGAGTACGCGAACTACCTCGCCGGAGAGATAGATAGACCTAAGCGCAACTTCTTCCTCGGAACCGTCGGAGCGATAGCGCTGGTCTTCGTCTACTACCTTCTCGTCTCCTCGCCGACCCTCCTCGGGTTCCGGGAGTTCTTCTCGGCCTACGACTACGTGATGAATACGGAGGCGGCTAATCAGCTCGCGATAAACCCGGTTCAGACCCCGACGTGGGCGGTCTTCATAGCGTCCCTATTCGGCGGATGGGCTCCGATACTCGCAATAATCGTCACCCTAGCCGTTCCGCTTTGGGTCATGAACGGGATACCCGTCTACATGATGGTCCCCTCGAGGATCTCCTTCGCCCTCGCATTCGACCGATTCTTCCCGGAGAAGCTCGCCGAGGTGAACGCGAGGTTCCGCACGCCGCACTGGGCGATACTCCTCACGATGATAGGAGCCATAGCCATGATAGGCGTTCTCGCCAGCCCCGAATACGGGCCCCTATTCTACGCGCTGACGGCAGTAACGGCGGTGGCGGTTAGGTGGTTCTTCGCAGCCCTCGCCTGCACCCTCCTACCCTACAGGAGGCCGGATCTCTTCGAGCAGGGATATACCGGGAGGATAGGCGGGGTTCCGGTGATTACGATCGTCGGCGGAGCCGCCACGGCCGCGACCCTAGGGCTGCTGATTCTCGGGATCCAGCAGATAATCGGAGACATAATCTCCATCTCGTGGTTCATAGGCTGGCTGCTTCTCGCCGTCGTCCTCTATCTCTACTACAGCCGCGTCAACGCGAAGCGGGGGATAGACGTCAAGAGGATCTTCCAGGAAATACCTCCCGCCTAGCCCCGCCCGCGCCGGCGGGCACCCAAATATTTTTCTTTTAGCGGGGTTCTCCGACCTCGGTTGAAGGGAGGGGCTTAGCCCTTGGTTATGAAGCTCTTCTTCGCGGCCGACGTCCACAATAGCGAGCTCGCGTTCCGGAGATTTCTCTCGGTGCCGAAGCTCTACGACGTCGACGTCCTGATACTCTCGGGAGATCTAACCGGCAAGTCCATAGTCCCGATAGTCGAGCGGGAGGATGGAAGCTACGAATGCAGATTCCGCGGGAAGGTTCTAAGAGCGGATAGCGGGGAGAAGCTCGAAGAGATAAAGGCGGAGCTCCTGAATAGGGGAATTTACCCGTATGTATGCACGAGGCAGGAGGTCGAGGAGCTGAAGAACCGGCCGGATATGGTTGATAGGCTCTTCCAGAAGCTCATAGTGGATAGGATTAGGGATTGGGTTGAGAAGCTTGAGGAGCACATTCCGGCTGACAGGCTCGTATTTCTAACCCCGGGAAACGACGACATCTTCGAGATAGATGAGCCGATAAAGGGGAGCGGGCGGGGGCTTTACCCGCTCGGAAAGCTCGTGGAGCTCGAGAACGGGTACGCCATGCTCAGCTTCGACTACTCGAACCCGACCCCGTGGAATACCCCGAGGGAGGATTCGGAGAAGGGGCTTTGGAAGAGGCTTGAGAAGCTTGCGGATCTAGTCGATAGGGATTGGAGGAAGATAATCTGCAACTTCCACGTCCCCCCCTACGGGACCTCGATAGACCTAGCCCCGAAGCTAGACAAGAACCTCCGCCCCGTCTACAGGTTCGGAGAGCCCGAGCTGGTGAACGTCGGAAGCAGATCCGTGAGAAGGTTCTTGGAGGAGTATAAGCCTCTGGTAGGGCTCCACGGCCACATCCACGAATCGGCCGGCTACGACAAGGTCGGGGAGACGATAGTCTTCAACCCGGGCTCCGAGTATACGGCCGGGATACTGAAGGGGCTTCTGCTCGAGTTCGACGAAGACGGGCTGAGAAAATGGGCTAGGCTCGGCTGAACCCGCCCTCCCGGCGAGAGGTGATGGAATCTGATAGCCGCCCGAGGGAAGGCCGCCGCCGCAACCCATTCTCCGGAGGCGTCGAGAGCGGCGCTCGAGGTCATGGAGATGGGTGGAAACGCCGTGGACGCGGCCATCGCCGCATCGCTGGTGATGGGAGTCTCCGAGCCCGGGTGGAGCGGGATCGGGGGAGGGGGGTTCGCGCTGGTCTACGACGGCTCAAGAGCCTATGCCCTCGACTACCGGGAGGTCGCTCCCATGGAGGCGCGGCCGGAGCTCTACGGCGGCGAGGACGAGCTTGGGGAGGGGCCTAAGGCCGTCGCGGTTCCCGGAACCCTTCGAGGGCTTAAGGAGCTTCACGGAAGGTTCGGCGTATTGGAGTGGGAGACCCTACTGAGGATGGCGTGGGAGCGCGCGGGATCGTGGAGGGCTACGCGGCTTTGGAGCAGGTGCATGAGGGCGGGGCTTCACAACGCTTTAAGGAAGCTGGCCTTCTCCCGGGAGAGCGTGGAGACGTGGCTTAGGGGAGGGGCGCCGCCCCGGGAGGGGGAGCCCGTGCCCCAGCGGAGGCTCGCGGAAACCCTTCGGAGGGTCTCTGAGGAGGGCGTTGAGGAGTTCTATGAGGGGGCGGTGGCCGAGGCCATCGCTCGCGAGATCTCCGAGCTGGGGGGATTCCTAACCCCCGCCGACCTCAAGCGCTATGAGCCCGTGTGGAGGGAGCCCGTGGAAGCAGAATTCGAGCTCGGCGCCATGGAGGTTAAGGCTTACGCCATGCCTCCGCCGGGCTCGGGAGCGATAGTTCTGGAGGCTTTATGGATTCTCAGCCGAGCGGTTGAGGAGCTTGGCGAGATCGGGCCGAGGGATTACATGCCCCTCCTCGCGGAGGTTCTTCGGCACGCGGTTGAGGAGCGGCTATCGAGGATCTGCGACCCCTCCTATGGTGAGGTGGAGATCGAGGAGGTGCTCGCGGAGAAGCACGTGGAAGAAGTGGTTGAGCGGATTTTTGAGAGGACTCGATCCCATAGGGGGCGTGGAGCTTCGAGCGAGCATGGGACGAGCCAGATAACCGTCGCCGAGGCCGATGGGTTCTGGGTCTCCCTAACCGAGAGCTTGGAGTGCTTCATGGGCTCGGGGATGACCGTGGAGGGGGTGATCCTCAACGACGAGATGCATGACTTCGATCTCGCTAGGGGGTCGCCGAACCTAGTGGAGCCGGGCAAGAGGCCGGCCAGCAGCATGTCCCCCATAATACTTCTCGACCACGGGGGGGAGCCGATAGCGGCCTCGGGCGCCTCCGGAGGGCTTAGGATAATCACCTCCATGATCCAAGTCTTAGCGGAGGTTCTTCTGCTCGGACGAGAGCCCGCGGAGGCCGTAGCGCGCGGCAGAATACACCCGAGGGGCGGGGAGCTTCTTCACGAGGAGTCCCTAGCCCCCGAGGTTCTCGACGCCCTGAGGAGGGCGGGCTTCGAGCCCAGGCCCGTGCGCCTCCTCCAGCTCCATCCCGGAACGGACATCTACTTCGGAGCCGTTCAATCGATCTTCAGGGTTGAGGGGGAGCTGCTCGCGGTCTCGGATCCGAGGAAGCAGGCGGCAGCTCAAGCTGCAAAATAGATTAATCCTATGAGTGATCGCGAGAGGATATGAGAACGGCGGCCGATGTCGTATCCGAGGCGAGGCGCCGCGGAATTAAGGTCGTCAAGTTCGTCTATGTTGGCCTAGACGGGGTTCTAAGGGCTAAGGCGTCCTACATAGACTCCCTCCAAGACCACCTAGAGGAGGGGATAGGCTTAACCATGGCCATGCAGTCCTTCACGCCCCTCGACACCCTCCTAGCCTCCCCGAGGTTCGGGCCCGAGGCCGAGGACGTCTACCTAGTCCCGGATCCGGAGACCTTCGCCCCCATCCCCCACGCCCCCGGGGTTGGCCGCGTAATCTGCGATCTCAAGCTGAGAGACGGCGGGGACTGGAGCTTCTGCACTCGCACGCTGCTTAGAAGGCTTGCCCGGAGCGGGGAGGGGGAGCTCGGGCTAAGGTTCCTAGTCTCGGCCGAGACGGAGTTCTACGTGCTCAAGCGGTCGGCCGCGGAGAGCGTCGAGCCGATAGACTGGGAGCGGTGCTTCTCGACCCTAGGCTACGAACCCTTGGGGGAGGTGGCTCAGGAGATTCTAGAGGGG
>JAPDJZ010000076.1 GCA_029258815.1 archaeon | reverse complement strand
GCTCGGATCGACGTGGGTTCGGGATGCTCTATATCCAAGCCTTCTAAGCTTCTCGACTAGAGTCGCCGGCTTGATCGGGGGCCTGCCCAAGGCCTTGGCGAGGGCGTTTACCGGGAAATATCCTAGAAGCCCGTGATCCTCTTCTGCTAAAGAGTCTACGAGCTTGAGGGACTCCCGATATAGCTCCGGGCTCTCGTAAGCCTTCGACCTAATCCTCGAGGCGAGCTCCCCGTCGGTTAGGGTCTCCAGCCAGAGGGGGCCGGCGTACCCTGTAGCCGAGCCGCATACTCGGCATACCTTGATGGGCGGCTCAAACCTCCTAGCCTCGTATAGCTTAAGGCACTTCGGGCAATAGGATGCCCAGCCCAGCTTCCTAAGCTGCTCGTTCGCGAGCCTCCTACCCCGATCGACCTCCACGAAGACCTTGATGTAGTGGTCTTTCGAGAAGGAGTAGATCGGCTTGGCCGCGAGCCCGAGCCTTGCGGCGGATCTGACCACGAAGCCCGCTAGGATCCTTAGGGCGAGCTCCTTCGAGAAGGGGGCCCGCAGGGGCTTAGCGTCGTATTTCCTCATGCAGGACTCGGGTTTAGCTCCCGCTAGAGCGGGCATATCGGTCGCGGTCGCCCCCACCACACCTCCCCGGCGACAGGCCCTGAGAGCGTTCTCGATGAAGGGTGCCGGCGACCCGGCGGGATCGACGTCGACGTAGCCGTATCCGGGCTTTCCAAGCTCGCGGCTTGCTAGAAGCTGGTTCGCGTCGAGGTTCGAAACCCTGACCAGGGATTCGACCTTATTCAGCTCGACGTTTCTCCTAATTAGCTCGCACGCTCTCGGCGAGATGTCGTTGGCGACGATCTCCTCCGCCGCATCGGTTTCGAGCGCGATTCTAATGCTTCTGACGCCGGTTCCCGCCAGCGGGTCGCACACCCTAATCCTCTCTCCCTCGAACCTCGCGGCGAGCAGCAGAATTGATAGATCCCGATTCGGCTTGGAAACCGGGTTGAAGAATACCGGTAGATCCGTCGGCGCGAAGTTTTTCACCGAAGCGATCTTCGGCGCGTAGAATACCGCCTTCCCCTCCCTCCGCAGCTCGACCTCATAACCGAGCTCCCTCGAAGCCTCAGCATTCGCGCTCACTCGGGAAGCCCCCGCCTGAGATGCTCGGGGCGAGCTCCATATAAGGAACCCTCCTTGAGCTATGAGCAAGCCTGAGCGCGGGCTTATACCGGTGGTCGGGATTATCTTGATTTCGCCGATAGCCCTGCTCCTCCTGACTAGGGTTCAGGCCCTAGTGTTCAGGGAGACCCTAGCCTGAACGCCGTCCGACGACATCCATTATTCTCCTCACAATTTTTTCCGGGACCTCATCCCTATTCTCGGGAGTGAGAACGACGAGATCGCGGCCGGCGGCGCGCTTAACCGCTAGGACGAGCGGGTCCCGAGACTTGTAGTGAACCGTCAGGACGGCGTGCTTCTCCGACCTGAGGAGCTTCTCAACGGCTTCCCTGAACCTCGCGCTTAGAAGCTCCATCGGGCCGATCTCATCGACCACGACGACATCCGCCCTCTCGATCCCCTCTAGGATCGCGGAGACCCCGATCGACTCGAGATCATCTAAGTTGACTACGTATTTTCCGTGCCTAGGCCCGCTCCTCGGCGAGACGTGGGCTAGGATTCCTCCTCCGCCCCCTATCCGCTTTACGGCGAAGCCGACCCTCCTACCACGCTCCCGTATCTCCTCCGTGTACATTCCACGAACCCTAACCCCCTTCTCGAGGAGCGCGCTCGCGATCCTCAGTACGGCAGTCGTTTTTCCGCATCCCGGCCTTCCCGTAAGGGCGCAGAGCACCCTCCTCCCATCCACGCTCCCCTCACCTCTCCACGAACGCCCTAGGCGTGGGTCTCTGATAAGGGTGTGCTATTCAAGCCTCGCCGGCTCCACTTAGAATTCGTCAAGCCTTCTCTGAGCTATCCTCGATAACGTCTTCCAGCTAAATCTCACGTGCCTGCTCGGGGGGATCTCGCCCCTAAGAATCCTCGATAGGAATTCGCGAGTCTTCGGATCCGATGGATAGCCCGATCCGAAGTCTCCCAGCTCGCTCTTCAACAGCTCGACCCTCCTATCGCGTTCATGCTTCGCGATTATTGAGGACGCCGCGACGATGGGATACCTTCGATCAGCTTTATGCTCGAGGACGAGGGCGCATCGGTGGGCGGAAAGGCTCTCGATCAAATCTCTAAACTCCTCGTACTTGGTTGAGGGCAGGTCTATGTACGCGGCGTCGGGCTTAAGCTCGTCGATCAGCTTCGCGAATATTCTCGCCTCAAGCCGGTTTAATCCCGAAGCCCCGCTCCTCCTAGTCGATCGATCTATCTCCTCGGCCTCGATCACGATTATCTCAACCCTCTCAGCTAGGTCGCGGAGGAGCTTGGATAGCTCGGCTCTAACGCCCGGGGTGAGCTCCTTAGAATCCCTAACCCCCATCCTCGTAAGCTCCTCGACCCTAGATACGTCCAGCAGGACCCCGGCCACGACCATGGGCCCTATCACCGCGCCCCTGCCGGCCTCATCGATCCCGCAGATCTTCAACGGCTACTCAACCCAGCGTGCAACGCCATAAGCATTTAGTTTTCCGCGGCGGATCCCGGGGGGCGGTTTTAGCCTTTAAATACCTTCCAGCCCTTCGAGAACCGCTGGGAGCGGGAATGGGGGCGTCTGATAGGATCGCGAGGCTGGCCGAGCGCCTCCGGGAGGCGGGTCTAACCGGGGCCGTGATCAGGTCCAGCGCAAACATCTACTACTTCACCGGATACCGGGGGTCGGGGATCCTGCTGATACCCCTCGACGGCCTTCCCGCCCTCTACGTCTCCCCCCTTTACTACGAGCTAGCCGAGGAGAGCGCTCATCAGGATGTTCAAGTAATCAGGCTAGAGGCCGGAACGCGCATCGAGAACCTTCTCGACGGCCTTCCAGACTCGATAAAGGCTAGGCTTGGCTACGATAGCTTAAGCGCCGAGGAATATCTCAGGATCTCGGAGAAGCTCGGGAGGACTATGACGTCGATCTCCGATAGTATATGGAGGCTTAGGATGGTTAAGGAGGAGCCCGAGCTTGAGAGGATCAAGAGGGCGTGCGAGATCTCCTCGAAATGCATGGAGCTCGCGTCCGAGATCATCAGCGCCGGGGTCGCCGAGGCGGAGGTTAAGGCCGAGATCCTCAAGGAGATGATAACTCTGGGAGGGGAGAAGCCCGCGTTCGACGTGATCGTCGCGTCGGGCCCCAACTCGTCCAAGCCGCATGGCTCCCCTAGGAATAGGATTATCGAGCCGGGGGACGTTGTGGTCGTGGACCTTGGAGCGGTTTACGAAGGCTACTGCTCCGATATTACTAGGACGTTTTACGTGGGCTCCGAGCCCGAGGGCGAGGTGGCTAGGGTCTACGAGGCCGTCGAGAACGCGAAGCGCGAAGCGGAGAGCGCCATCAAGATAGGGGTGAAGGCATCCGACCTCTATCAGAAGGCTTATGAGGCGCTCTCCTCAGCCGGCTACGGCGAATACTTTCTTCACGGATTGGGCCATGGCCTCGGGATAGAGATACATGAGCCCCCGAGCCTCAAACCCGATAGCGGCGACGTCCTCTCCGAGGGGATTGTGATCACGATCGAGCCCGGCGTATACCTCCCAAAGAGGTTCGGGGTTAGAATAGAGGATAGCCTGCTCGTAACGAGGGATGGGGTTGAGAGGCTGACGACGGCCCCCTACACGCTCGAGCTGCCTTAGATCCCGAACCTCCTCTGCCTCTTCTGATAGGTTCTAATGGCCCTCATCAAGTCTATCTTCCTGAATTCCGGCCAATAGACGTCGAGGAATATTAGCTCGCTGTAGGCGGATTGCCAGAGGAGGAAGTTGCTTATCCTCTCCTCCCCCGACGTCCTGATTATCATGTCCGGCTCCTGGATCGGGAGGTCAGCGGTGTAGAGGTATCTGCTAATCCTCTCCTCGTCTATGTCTTCAAGCTTCACCTTCCCGGAGATAACGTCCTCCGCGAGCTTCCTAGCCGCGTCGGTTATCTCGGCCCTGCCGCCATAGGCTACCGCGAGGTTCACGAAAAGGTTGTCGTAGCCCTTAGTCGCCTCCTCAAGCCGCTCAAGCAGATTCCTGAGGTCGTCGGGCAGAAGCTCCTTCTTCCCGATCACCTTAATCCTGATTCTATTCCTATGCAATAGGTCTCCGTTAAGCTGCTCCTCAAGTTTCTCTTTAAAGAGCTTGAAAAGCTCCTCAAGCTCCCTCTTATCCCTCTTAAGGTTCTCGGTTGAGAGGGCGAAGAAGGTTACGACCTTTATCCCGAGCTCGAGGCACCATCTTATAACTTCCTCCAGCTTTTTGGCGCCGAACCTGTGGCCCAGCCACGGCTCGAGACCTCTCTCCATCGCCCACCTCCTATTCCCGTCCATGATTATCGCTATGTGAGCCGGCGCCTCCCCCTTCTCGATCGTCTTCTCAAGCCACTTCTCGTAGATCTTGTAGATCCCCAGAAGCCTGAGAAAGCCTTGGAACATCCCCCCAGCCTAGCTAGATATGGGCATCGCTAGGTGATAACTTTTAGCGCCTCGGCCTTCTCCTAAAGTATCCGGAATAGGCTCTCCTCAGGATTCTAGTTACTAGAATGGTTACGGTCATGGCGACCATCCCGAGTATCGCGGTGATTATGAGCAGGAATATCTGGGGGTTTTCGAAGCCCCCGGAGGCGCCTGTGGTGAGGATTATCCCGGTTCTCTTGAGCAGCGCCCATAGCCAGAGGAGCAGTATCGAGCCCCTAATCATTAGCCAGAAGCTCGGATTCCTAGTGAAGAGGTAGTAGACCATGTTCGCTAGGACGGCCACGAAGATCGCTATCGAGATCAGGTCTATCGAGCTGCTTATGTAGGTTCCGGCTAGGAAGGGGAACTTGTCGAGCCACCATAGGACGTGAGTCGAGAACTCCGGGGCCTCCGGATACATCTCCTCGACGGCTTTCAGGGTCGAGATGTAGCCCGTGTAGAATCCTATTAGGAGAAGTATTAGGGTCGCGAAGGACGCGTATGCCCTCAGCTGGGTGTAGGCGGGCATCCTGAAGAGCCTTAGGGTGCTTCTAAACCCGGATGCGAGCCTCTGATCTATTCCGAAGCCCCTCAGGATGAAGTATATCCCGATGGCCGAGAGGACGAAGGGTATCGACGCCACGTTGACGATGTAGAGTACCCCTATTATCGCCATCAGGATTCCCGGTATGCCTAGGAATATCCTCGAGTATCTGGGCTCCGTTAGTGCGAGCTTCAGATACCTCCCGAGAACAAGCCAAGTCTGCTCAACGGATTCGCTATGCCTCACGACAACCCTCCTAACGGAGAGTATCGGGAGCCGGGATGATAGGATGGGGGTAACGAACTGGTCCGTTACGCCGTCGCTTACCAGGATGCATCCATCGGCTTTAAACCTCTCTAGGACCTCGTCGAGCTCTCGCATGATCTTCATATCCGCTTCAAGCCCCTCGTTCTCCTCCCCGGCGACCGTCGCCACCTCAACGCTATCCCCAAGCTTCTCGGCGAGCTCCCGGTAGATCTTCAAGGCTCCGAAGATCGCGTTCGCGTCGGCTTCCTCGGGGTCGGCTAGGAGGAGGGATTGAGCCGCTTTGAGGTTCTCCTCGAATCCCACGATGGGCGTCGATAGCCCGGTCTTCCTCCCCACGTCGTCATCCCTGTCCACCACTAGGATCAGAAGCTTCCTAGGCTCCTCGGACATTAGCTACCTGCACACTAGTAGTATTCTGCGCGGGACGAAATAAGGCTTCCCTAGCCCTTCCTGAGGAGCTCCTCCAGGGGCTCCCCGTCCTCGATCAGGGCCTTAAGCTCCTCGAAGGTTAACTTCTTTCCGGAGGCGAGCTTCATCCTAGCCTCCTCCTTGAGCTTCTCCTTTATCATCCGCTGCCTCCTCTCCTCCTCGGCCCTCCTATGCCTCTCAAGCCTCTCCTGGAGCTCGATGATCTTGGAGGTGAGGAGTATCTTCTCGGCTTCAAGCCTCCTCAGCCTCTCCCTGGCCTCGACGTATTTCGCGTGCCACTCGTCGCTCTTCCGCTTAAGCTCCTGAACCTTCTCCCTAAGCGCCTTCCTCTGCTCGAAGGACTCCCTGAGGCCCTTCCTCAGCTCGTCCATCCTGCTTCTCAGCTCCTCTGCCTCCTCCCCGATCCTCCCGATCTCGGCCTCGAGAACCTCGAGCTCCCTCCCGAGCTCCAATTTTAGGGAAGCTTGCTCGAGCCTCCTATAAAGCTCCTCCAACAGGCTGCTGAGCCTCCGCTCCTCCTCCCTCGGGAGCGGCTGGGTCTGGATGCGCCAATCGATCTCCTCGATCCTCCGCTCTATCTCCTCGGGCGCCTCCTTAACGGCTCTAAGCTTCCGAAGCCTAGCTCTAAGCTCCCTGAGCCTGCTCCTAAGCTCCCTCAGCTTCTCCCGCTTCCTCGACAGCTCCTCCCTAAGCCTGTTCAGCTCCTCCCGCTTGGAGGCGTCGGCCTCCCTAAGGCTCCTAAGCCTCTCCCGATAGGGCTTAAGCTCCTCATGAATCCCGTCCCTCTTCTCGGCGAGCCTTCGAGCCTCCTCGTCGGCGTCCCTGATCTTCAAGTTCAGCTCTCTAAGCCTGCCCCTAAGCTCGTAAAGCTCCCTTTCAAGCTCCTCGTAATCCTGCTGCGGCACGATCCATCACCTCAACTCCAGATCCTCCTCTAGAAGGAATCTCGTTAGAGCCGCGTGCAGCTCGGGAAGCCCCTCCATGGTCGTGGAGGAGACCGGGATCAAGGGCATGCTCGCGATTATATCCTGAAGGGCCTCGGCTATCTCCCGGGAGAAGAGCATCAGCCTCCCCCTAGTCATGTTCTCTAGGTCGAGTAATAGGGAGTCGAAGGAGCTGCACCAGCCCTCGATCCTCTCAACCTCCTCCCGCGGAACAGCATCTATCTTATTCAGGGCGTGGACCATGGGTATTCCGAAGGAGAAGTAGATCGAGGCCGAGAGGAACATGCTCGAGACGAAGTTCTTTACGAGGGTGCAGAACATGGGGTCTAGGACGAAGATCATAACCTTCCTATCCTTAAACCCGATGTTCTCGGCGAGGATTAGGCCCTCGCGCCTAAAGGCGAATAGCTCGAGCTGGCCCGGGGTATCGACTAGGACGTAGTCCGGGTTATAGGATCTGACCTCCTCCTTAAGCTCCTCGGCGTGCTTCGCCACCTCCCGGATCGACGCTATCAGCGCCGCGTTGGGGCCGAGCCTCCTCGTGGCCATTATCCTCTCATAGTCCACGAACTCCCTAACATCGACATCCGGCTCGTAGGGAAGCAGCTGGGCAGCCGGATCCAAGTTCACTAGAAGGGTTGACCAATCCTGCGACCTAAGCCAGTCGCTGTAGGCTGAGGTTAGGGTCGATTTGCCCGAGCCGGCCGTCCCGACGATGAATACCGCGTTCATCTTCGACTTCTCCTCCGAGCGTGCTTAGCGTGAGCGCGGGAGCTTGGGATGACTCCCTACTGGAAGACCCCGGAGAAGCCCGAGAGCATCTCCTCGTCCTCGCTTCTCAGGAGCTTTAACACCCTCTCCCTCTCCTCCCCCGAAACCTCCTCGGCCAGATCCTTCGCGAGCTCTAGCGCCTTTCTGCACTGCTCCTCGCTTCCGAGGATCCTCACGTAATAGCCCTCCTTTTCCAAGGGCTTGGCGTCCTTGAAGAGGACGTTGGCCCTCGAGACGAGGTCGTCTTTCAGCAGGATCTCCTTAAGCTTGTCGGCCGAGGCTCTTTCGACGAAGAGTATGACCTCCATGGCGCTCGAATCACCCCTCCTACTTCTTGGAGGACGTCCACCAATCGAGATACTCGGCGTACTTCCTCCGCCTCCTATTCTCCTCAACCCGCTCCCCCAAGGTCTTCCTAGATTCTATTAGCAGGTCTTGGGTCGTGTAGGTTAGCCCGCAGCCCGGGCACACGTAGGAGCGCGTATCCCGATCGTAGATCATCTTCGCCCCGCATTCACGGCAATACGGCAACCCCGGTCGACTAACGCTCTCCTCAGCAGCTATTAAAGCATTACGTTGAGGCGCCGGGACCTCCGGTGAGAGAACTCTACCCCGCTTCCTCGCCCGATCTCGCCCGGCCTAGGAGGTAGAGCGTGAGGAGGATGAAGACTAGGAGGGGGATTATCAGTATGAGGGGAAGTATTGCCGGATGGAGCTTTCCGTAAAGTATTATCGGGAACGGGCCTATTATTATCAATCCCCCTCCCCAGGCCCTCCCGGCCGGGGCGAAGCTTATCGAGAGAAGGACCACCCCGGCGAAGACCAAGAATACTCCCAAGATTAGGAAGAGGAGCGCTAGCTCGGGCGGGATCCTCAGCGGCTTCACGCCGCCCACCCCCCGGCGCCCGCGAGCAGGCTGGCCATCACGAGGATCAGTATTGCGGCCAAAGCCGCGGCCACCAGAAGCGGGGCCAGGGATCGATCCCCGAATATTATCGGGAATGGGCCGATTAGAATTATGCCCCCTCCCCTAACCCTGGCTCGGGTCGAGGCTAGAGCTAGCGCCATGAGCAGGATCCCCATCAGGATTAGGGCTAGGCCGGCGGCGAATAGCGCGGCGTCCATGGGGCTCGGCGCCGTCTGGGCTTCTTCAGCTCACGATATATTAGCTTTGCCGGTTGAATCAACATTAATTAAGTTCCATAGAACACTCTTAACCCTTGGAGGAGAAGAGATGGCTCTCGGAATCGCAGGAGCATATGATCGAGCCATAACCGTGTTCTCTCCTCAGGGGAGGCTATATCAGGTCGAGTACGCCCTCGAGACGGTTAGAGCCGGCTCGACCGCGATGGCCGTCGCCTGCGATGGGGGCTGCGTCCTAGCCGTGGAGGAGCGCATGCATACGAAGCTTCAGAACGCGAGCTACTCTTGGAAGCTCTTTCAGATAGATGATCATATCGGAGCCGTTGCTGCCGGCCTCAACTCCGACGCGCGGGTCTTGGTCGACAACGCTAGGGTTCGAGCCCAGATCCTGAGATTGACCTACGAGGAGGCCCCCACGGTCGAGGCCGTAACCAAGTATATCGGAGACGTTATGCAGATGTATACGCAGCACGCGGGGGTTAGGCCCTTCGGGGTAGCGCTACTCTTCGGAGGCGTGGACGATACCGGGGTCAGGGTCTTCTACACGGAGCCGAGCGGAATGGTCCTCGAATACGACGCCTGGGCCATCGGAAGGGGAGGGGAGAAGGTTAGGGAGATCCTCGAAGCGGAGTATAAGCGGAGCCTAAGCCTCGAGGAAGCCACGAACCTGGCCATCCGGTGCCTGGTGGAATCGGCCGAGAAGATCGACGAGAACTGGACCATTAGGCTCGCGACGATCCCCGCCCCGACCCGGAAGTTCACCCTAATGCCCCAAGAGGAGCTTAAGAAGAGGATGGAGCCCCTGGTTAAGAAGAGGATGGGCGGGGGCTAATCCCGCGACTTTCGTCGATCGGCTCAGCGGGTCTAGCTAGAGACTTTAGGGTTGCTAAGGCTTTATTTAGCAGGCCCGACCTACTGAAGGCTTGGGGATAGGTCTGTGAAAGCGTATACTATAGCGAGGATCGAGAGAAGGGGCGAAACCTTCGAGATCCTCGTAAACCCGGATAACGCCCTCAAGTATAGGATGGGCGAGAAGATCCCGCTCTCGAAGATAATAGTTTACGAGGAGGTCTATCTCGACGCGAAGAAGGGCATTCGCGCAAGCGAGGAGAAGCTCAGGAGGGCTTTCGGGACGACGGATTTCATGAAGGTGGCCGAGACCATCCTAAGGGAGGGGGTCGTCCATGTAACGGCGGAGCAGAGGAGGAGGCTGATCGAGGAGAAGAGGAAGCAGATAATCGACTTCATCTCGAAGAACGCCGTGGATCCCCGGACGAACCTGCCGCATCCGCCGCAGAGGATAGAGCTGGCCATGGAGGAGGTCGGAGTCCAGATAGACCCCTTTAAGGACGCGAAGGAGCAGGCCATGAAGATAATCGAGAAGCTTAGAACCGTTCTGCCCCTGAAAACCGGGGTCCTGAAATTCAAGATAAGGCTTCCGGCGGACGTCGCCGCGAGGGCGTACGGCGTAGTGAAGAGCATGGGGAGGATCACGAGGGAGCAGTGGGGTAGGGATGGAAGCTGGACGAGCGTGGTCGAGGTTCCGACGGGGCTTCACGTAGACCTCATAGAGCGGCTGAACAAGCTATCCTCCGGAAGGGTTGAGGTCGTTCAGCTGGAGGGCTAGCGGGGAGGGGGGCTGCTCAAGACTTATAAAGACAGCCTGGCACCCCCCATGATGAGGGATCGGAGGGGCTATGCCGATATACTTCTCCGAGCATGAGGTCGTCATACCCGGGCAGCTGCTCTCGGATAACGGGAAGCGCAGCGGCGAGGGAACCTACGCTATAGGCGGAAAGGTTTACGCGGCTCAGGTCGGGTTCGCGTCGATAAAGGACAACAAAGTCGTCGTAACCCCCTTCAAGGCCGCCTACAAGCCGGCTCCGGGGGATCGCGTTATAGGAATAATCTCGGACGTTAAGCCCAACGGGTTCGAGGTTGATCTCGGGGGATATCTAACGGCTCTGATAAGGATTCCGGATAGGGGTGAGGTCGTGAGCATGAAGTTGAAGGTGGGGGACGTGATCTACGCGAAGATCAAAGAGAGCGGGCTGAGCGGGATAATGATCGACCGGCGCGACCGCATAAGGAGGATTCAGAGCGGCCTCCTAATCCACATCCACCCGGCGAAGATTCCTAGGCTAATCGGGAGGAGAGGCTCGATGATAAGCATGGTGAAGAAGCTGACGGGATGCGATATAATCGTGGGAAAGAACGGGCTGATAGTGATCAACGGCCCATCACCTAAAAGCGAGTTCGCGGCCATGAAGGCGATAGAGATGATAGAGAGCGAGGCTCATACATCAGGGTTAACCGAGCGGGTCGAGAAATATCTGAGAGAACTCCTCGAGAAGGGTTAGAGGCGGAGTCCAACCTTCCTTAGAATACTGTTACATCCGACGCCTTAAACGCGAGGTAAACGTTCTTTCCCTCTTTCAGGTTTAGATCCTCCACAGCGTTTCTAGTAACGTAGACCGTGAACTCAATCCCCGCCTCCACCTTAAGGGATACCAGCGGCGGCTTCTCGGAAATCTCCCTGATAACCCCTTTAAGCAGGTTTCTCGCGCTGGTCTTAACGGGCTCGAGGGTTACGATTATGCTCTCGGGTCTCACGGCCACCGAGACCTCTCCGCCCCGCTTGGTTAAAGCGTAGATCCTAGCCCCGCCCACATCGATCTCAGCCAGCTCCCCGACCCTACCCACGACCCTCCCCCTAAACAGGTTTTTGATCCCCGTGAATGAGGCGACGACCTCGCTTCTCGGATTATTCATAACGTCGATCGGCTTACCGACCTGAAGGATCTCGCCCCCGAACATAACCGCCATTCTATCCCCCAGATCCGCCGCCTCGACGAAGTCGTGAGTTACGTGGATCGCCGTGAAGCCTAGAGCTCTCCTAATGTCCCTAAGATATTCCCTGATCTCTTCCCGGGTCTCGGCGTCAAGGGCGCTGAGAGGCTCATCCAGCAGAAGGAGCTTGGGCTTAATGGCGAGCGCTCTGGCTAGGGCGATCCTCTGCTGCTCTCCGCCGCTGAGCGTCGAAACCCTCCTATCGAGAAGCTCCTCTATCCCAAGCCTCCGCGAGATCTCCCCAACGACCTCATCCGCCTCACCCTTCGAGTATCCCCTAACCCTCAGACCGTATGCTATGTTCTCGCCGGCTGTCATATGCGGGAAAAGGGCATAGTTCTGCGGGACGTACCCCACGTTCCTCCTCTCCGGCGGCAGATCGGTTACATCTATCCCGTCTAGAATTATCCTCCCTGAATCCGGGCGATGGATCCCCGCGATGAGCTGGAGGAGGAGGGTTTTCCCGGCCCCGGTCGGCCCCATCACCACGAAGTACTCTCCGCGCCTTATCTCTAGGCTCACGTTCCTTATCCTAAACTCCTTCCAGCTTTTCGAGAGCCCTTTCAACTCGAGTAAGATCTCGGGCTCGCTCATGGCCCACTACCTCCCTAAGACGCAGTTCAATATCAAGACTATCGCCAAGCTCATCGCCAGGAGGATCACGGTTATCGGGATCGCGGATGAAAGCCCGAACGCCTCGAACCTCTCTATTACTAGAAGGGCTATCGACTTGGGGTATGGGGCAACTATGAGTAAGGCTCCTACCTCGCTTACTGCCCTCGCCCAAGTTAGCACGGCCCCGGAGGCTATCGCCTTCAGGGATAATGGCAGGGTTACAGTGAGGAAGGTCTTGTAGTGGCTTGCTCCCAGAGTCCTCGCCACGTGCTCTAGGTTCTCGTCTATCATGGAGAAGCCGGCCCTAGCGGAGCTTATCAGGATCGGGGAGCTTACGAAGAACATCGCGAGAACTATCCCCCACAGAGTATCCTCAATAACGATCCCTAGGTTGCTTAGGATCGAGCCTATACTGCTCCTCGAGTGGTAGGCTAGAAGTACGAGTATCCCGGCGACGCTGTGGGGTATGGTTAGCGGTATGTTTAGGAGAGACTCCAGCAGCCCCTTGAACGCGAAGTCCTTCCTAGCCATAACGTATGCTAATGGAACTCCGAAGATCAGGGCGAGAAGGGTCGCCAAGCTCGCTCCGGCGAAAGTAGTCGAGAGGGCTCTCGAGATCTCGGAATCCATTAACGCCTCCGCGAGCTGCGTGGGATCCGTCATTAAGGGGGCTAGGATCATGGGAACCAGTAGGATGAGGATCGCTACGGAGCCGACGGCGGAGAACGTTAAGAATAATCCCTCGATCTTCCTCATGCCATCACCCCAGCCTAATCTCCTCTGGAACCTCTCCCACCACCTCGAACTCGTCCAAGAATTGCTGGCCGCTCTCCTCGAAGATCCTCCTCCCTTCATCGCTTAACAGGAAGTTGACGAACTCGATCGAGAGATCCCCGTTTTGAGCGCACCTAGGTATCGTTAGGCCATACACTATCGATTCGCCGGCCACCTCCTTCCGCTTATCCGTTCCATAGAATAGATGCACATGAACCCTCCGATACCATTCGTCGAGATCGGGGTCGCTTAGGTCTATCTCCGCCGGGAGCTCGAGGTATCTGAGGCCGTGCTGAACGGCGACGCTCTTGTACTCAAGTGCGTAATCCAGGGCGCCGGCCTCCAGTAGGGATATCAAGTCAACGGACTTCGACCTAATCACGAGATCGGAGTCCTGCTTAGGGGCGAAGTCTACCGGGACGTAGATGAGGAATTCGCCGCCTCTCACGTCTACCTTCAGGTTTGACTTATCGGCGACGAGCTTCTTGAAAAGCCCCTCCTCGCCGTAGTATTTCTCGGCCAGGGCGAAAGTCATCAAAGCCCTGTATCCGCACGGATCCTCGTTGGGATTGGAGAACCCGTATTTCACGTCTCCGCGCATGAGAATCTTAAACCAGTTTTCGGAGTTTATCTCGTCAGCATATCTGCTTTTACTGGTGTACGCTAGGACGATCTTATTCCTCGCGAAGGATATGCAGAAGCTGGCGTGCTCCGGCATCATGAGCGCTGGTATGAGCCTATAATCGGCGACCGCGAGGATGTCCGCCGACTTGTTGAGCTCGATCACCTTCCTCACGGCTAGAACGCTTCCAGAAGGCTCGATCACGACCTCAACGCCCGGATTCCTCTCCTCGAACTCCCTCGCAACCTGCTTCAGCGGAATGGCGAGAGACCCGGCGCAGAATACCCTGAGCGTAGCGGACTTAGTTAAGGGATTAGAGAACAGCAGCGGCCCGGCCGCAACTAGGATAGCGCCCACGATTACAGCGCAGATCAGAATGATTCTCCTTCTCCCCGAGTTCATAGGGATTCTGTTCTTAGAGGGCGATAAATGTCTTTCCGTTATCGGATAACGGATAAATTAACCATAGACTATCCTCCCGGAGTCGTTGCCTATTCTATAACCCGATAGCCCCTTGACTAGACCTCTAAGCTCCTCGGATGCGAGGGCTTTCAGGAAGGCTTTAACCGGCTTCCGCTTAAGGGATTCCACGGGTATCGCGAAGTCGAACTTCTCCCACCCTATCGGCTTGAAGTTTAAGCCGTATTTCTCGGCCATCCACCTTATCGTTAATCCTATATCCGCTCTGCCCGATGCTATCGCCCTCACCACGTCGAGGTGGGTCTTCACCTCCTCCCCGTATCCCCGTATGCTTCTGATAAGCTCGCTGAACGGCTTCCCCAGCTCCGCGGACCTCTCCTTTAGCAGGCAGTCGAGGCGAACCCGCGTCCCGGATCCCAAGTTTCTATTAATGAGCTTAGCTCTTCCAGAAACTATGGCCTCGACGGGGTCCTCGAAGGCCTTTCTCGAGGCGAAGCCGAGCTCCCGCTCGTATCCCCTAACCAGAACCACCCTATTCTCGAGCCAGTATCGCGAGATGTACGGCGCGTTGTATTCGCCCGTCTCGGGGTCGTAGAGGTGTATTCCGGCTAGATCCGCCTCCCCGAGCATGAGGAGGCTTAGCCCCCCGGCCGACCCGATCCAGGCGACCTCTATCGACCCGACCCCCCTGGCCCTCATGAGCCCGAAGACGTGCTCTAGCAGGAGGTCGTTGCTCCCGGCGTAGACGAGCTCCGGGGCCTCGATCCTAGCCTCTTCGACCGCGAGCCTCCTTCCGAGCAGCCTCCTATACTCCTCGAGGTAGAGCTCTAGAAGCTTCCTCCCCGCGGCCGTTAGCCTCGCCCCTCCCCCGCTCCTACCCCCGCGCCTCGGCTCGACAAGCCTAACCCCGAGAAGCCGCTCGGCTCTAGCTATCGCCTCCCAAGCCCTAGAATAAGCGATCTTCAGGATCCTCGACGCCGAGAGTATCGAGCCGCCCCTATCTATCAGGAGCAGCAGCCTCGCTAGATCCTCGCCAACGACCTTCGACCCATCAACCTCTAGGATAAGAGTTCCATGAGGCCGAAGCCTCTTCAGCTTCCTCACAAGCTCCACCCGTCTTCCAGCGAATTTCCCTAAAGAGCTCTTAAAACCGTTTCCGCCCTAGGGCCGGGATACTAGGTTTTATATACTGGGCTGGGAGGAGTTTCCCGGGAATAGCGCATGGAGGTTTCGCGGTTATGGAGAAGCCTGAGAGGCTGATAGACGAGAATGGGAGGAGGGTTGACGGTAGGAGGTTCGATGAGCTTAGGCCGATAAAGATGGAGATAGGCATTCTGGATAAGAGCGACGGCTCGGCCTACGTGGAGTTCGGGGGGACTAAGGTCATCGCGGCGGTCTTCGGGCCTAGGGAGGCTCACCCGCGCCACCTAGCCCTACCGGATCGAGCAATCCTGAACTGCAGGTATCACATGACCTCCTTTAGCGTCGAGGAGCGGAAGCCTCTTGGGATGACTAGGCGCGAAGTGGAGTTATCGAAGGTGATTAGGGAGGCGCTGGAGACCGTAACGTTCTTGGAGGAGTTTCCGAGGGCCTCGATCGACGTGTATATCGAGGTCATTCAAGCCGACGGGGGGACTAGGACGACGGGGCTTACCGCGGCATCGCTAGCCCTAGCCGACGCCGGGATACCGATGGCGGATCTCGTCGCGGCCGTCGCGGTCGGGAAGGTTGATGGCCAGCTGGTTCTGGACCTCTGCGACGTAGAGGATAAGTATGGTGAGGCGGATATGCCCGTAGCGATGGCTCCGAGGTTTAACTCGATAGTCCTCCTCCAGCTTAACGGCCGAATGACCCCGGAGGAGTTCAGGAAGGGCTTGGCCCTAGCCCAGAAAGGGGTATCGGAGATCTATAGGCTTCAGCGAGAGGCTTTAAAGAAGAAGTTTAGCTCGGTTCCGCCCATGGAGTCGTGATGGAGTATGGCGCTCGCACCTAAGAGAAGCCTTACGGCGAAGATCATGCGCGATAAAATCTACAACCTCCTACTTCAGGGTAAGCGGATAGACGGTCGGGGGCCTAGGGATCTTAGGCCGATGAGCATTCAGACGGGCTTGCTGGCTAAGGCGGATGGCTCGGCCATGGTCTCGATGGGGAGCACGAAGATCCTGACCGGAATCAAGGTCGAGGTGGGATCTCCCTTCTCGGATAGACCCGATGAGGGAATCTTCACGGTGAACGCCGAGCTACTGCCCCTAGCCTCAACGAGCTTCGAGCCGGGGCCGCCCGACGAGCGCGGGATCGAGCTCGCCCGGGTCGTCGATAGGAGCATTAGAGAGGGCGGAGTTCTCGATCTCAAGAAGCTATGCCTAGTTGAGGGCGAGAAGGTTTACGTAATCTTCATCGACGTCTACGTCCTAGACTACGACGGAAACTACTTCGACCCGGCCCTGATCTCGGCTCTAGCCGCCTTGGCCACGGCCCGGATCCCGAGATACGAGGTCGTCGATGGCAAGCCTCAGAAAACCGGGGAGTACTTCGCCCTAGAGTTCAGCTCCCTACCCTTCACGGTTATGATCGGCGTTATCGGCGAGAAGTTCCTAATCGACCCCCAGATAGAGGAGGAGAAGGTCTTGGACGTCTCCCTCATAATGGGAGCCGACGAGAAGGGGAATATAACGTGCGTCCAGAAGAACTCTCCGGGTCAGGTTCCGCTAGACCTCATGGACGAGATCGTCGAAACCGTGGTCGAGAAGACGGGGGAGATCAGGCGAAGATTCCTCCAAGAGGTTCCGGTCAAGCTCGCGGAGCAGAAGTAGCCCTTATCCTTATATTGAGAAGCTTAGAGCCCTAGCGTGGAGGCCACGGCGATGCAGGTCGGGAGGGTTAAGGGAAACCCCGCTAAGAGGTTCGGGCCGAGATACGGCTCGACTCTTAGGAAGCGGGTCGCCGAGATCGAGCGGGAGCAGAGGGCTTGGCACGTCTGCCCGAATTGCAATCACCCTAGGGTGAGGAGGGTCGCGATCGGGATCTGGAGCTGTAGGAAATGCGGATACACCTTCGCGGGAGGAGCTTGGACCCCCTTCCCCAAGAGGTAGCTCCCGTTCTGGGGGAAAATTTATTCTAGACTTTGATCGCTTATCCGGCAAATGAAGGTAGTGACGAAGGATAAGGGCGTATACTCTTTCAGTCCGGCTCATAAGCCTGTCGAATACGTCAAGCCCGGCGA
>JAPDJZ010000135.1 GCA_029258815.1 archaeon | reverse complement strand
CCCCATGGGGTTGTCTAGGGCTGAGCCGAGGCCAGCTATCTCGGCACCCCTTCTAACGCAGTCAGCCCCCCTCCCGTAAACCCCCGCCATGAACCCTAGAAACTCCCTACCCGTTAGATGGCGGTAGACTCCAGCGTCCTCGGGGAGGTAAGCTATATTCCTCCTGACCATGTCGGGCTCATCTCTAACGCTATAGCCTAGGATCCGAGCATCCCCGGAGTCCGGCTTAAGGATCGTGGCCAGGATCCGGAGGGTCGTGGTCTTCCCCGCGCCGTTAGGCCCGATTATCCCGAAGATCTCCGACCCCTCCACCTCGAAGGATACCCCCCTCAAAACCTCCTTGGAACCGAATCTCTTCACCAGACCATCGGCGACCACGGGCTTCAAGACCTTCCTTAAAGCCGGCGTGGAGCGCGGCTAAAATAGGTTTCGAGCCTCTATTCTCCGAGCTTACGCCAGTCGGCTCGAATCTCCGGCCTACCCGCAATCCTCCTAAGATAATTGCACGCCGAGAGCGCCGCTATAGCTCCCTGCGCGGCGGCTATGACGGCCTGCTTATAGGGGAAGTCCACCACGTCCCCGGCCGCGAAAACCCCCTCCCTGCTCGTCCTGCAGAGCTCGTCAACCACTATCTCGCCCCTCTCATTAAGCTTTACGAAGCCTTTCAGCCAGCCCGTATCCGCTGTGTATCCGAGCTCGACGAATACCCCGTCGACCTGGAGCTCCTTCCTCTCGCCGCTCTCGAGATCCCTAAACACCACGGACTTGACCGTAAGCTCGCCCTTAATCTCCTCCACCCTAACGCCTCCAATAATCTTCGCTCCGAGATCTTCGATCCTCTTCGCCAGATCGCTTCCGGGGGAAGACTTACCCGAATAAAGCACGAAAACCTCGTTGCCGTAGTTTCTCAGGATCGAGGCCGCCTCGTAAGCCTGCTCGCCCCAGCCCATGACCGCAACTCTCTTCCCGCGGTAGAGCGGTGCATCGCATACGGCGCAGTAGCTAACGCCCTTTCCAGCGAACTTGTCCTCGCCCGGAACCCCGAGCTTCCTAGGCTTCTTCCCGATCGCTAGGATAACCGCCCGAGCGCGATACTCCATCCCGCCTCTAGTCCTAGCCCTAAAACCATTTTTCTCCTCTCTCAATTCGAGAACCTCATCATTGGATACCTCGGCCCCGAAGCTCTTAGCCTGCTCGAGAACGCTGTTGGCGAGCTCGAATCCGGAGATCGGGGAGGCCGCCGGAAAGTTCTCGATCACGGGCGCCGTGAGAAGCTGCCCGCCGACGTCGATCGTAACCACCATGGTCTTCAAACCCTGTCTAGAGGCGTAGAGGGCCGCGGTGAGCCCGGCGACCCCGCCGCCGATAACCAAGACATCGTATACGTCCTGCTCCACGCCCTAAGCCTCGAAGCCGGAACCTATAAAACCTTCCAGCCGAGACTTGAAGCGATATGAGCGCGAAGGGATTTAGAATTCCGAAGATACTCCTGAAGCTGGTTTCAGCGATAATCCTCGGAATCTCGATCTACTACCTAGCCGAGGGAGCTCCGGCAGTCCTAGCCCACCCGATCCTAGCCGCGATAGCCCTACCGACCCTCCTAATCCTAATAATCCTAGGAATCCTAAGCCTCCTAACATAAAGCCGCCGGAAAAAGGAATAAAGCTAGCCACTACGAGAACAATAATAGCCGCTCGGGGCCGGTAGATCAGCTGGGAGATCGCCCGCCTCGCACGCGGGAGGTCGCGAGCCAGCCCCCACCCCCACAGGGGCTGACCGATAAGGTTCAAATCCCGCCCGGTCCACCAGACGGGGCCTCAAAGGCCCCCCGGCCCATAATCTCTTTTAAACATGGGCTAAGTAGGCGTTGGAATGATACTTCCTAAGAAGGCTCTCTAATGCCCCCTGTTTCCGTCTAATCCTGAACCCTATTCTTCTAGCGAATTTAACGATGTTTTCTCGGCGGCTAATTACTAGATGATAGAGGGTTCTATATTTCCGTGTGTAGACTTTTCGGGATCTGGGGTCACTAATAACGGATGGTTGACGACATGCGTAGATTCTTGAACTAATGCCTATTTTTCTCAGCAAGATTTCAGCTAACCTAATTAGCTTAATATTGGTATTAAAAAGGCGGATGCGGTAGAATAGCTCGTCAACGTTTCCCTCAGCATCGAATAGTCCCTGAAGAGCTTTGTCGGGATTTTCCTCAAGATATGGAAGCGTTGTTGATGGGTCTTTCCTAGCATCCTTTAAAATAGCGTATAGCAGGACATTAGATGCTCTAACCTTCCATCGGCCATTAGCTTCATCCCGATAAGGCATATACGGCTTACTCCTTCCAGAAACTATTGCCAAGCATCTACCCCATTCGGCGGCGAAATCGAAATCCTTCACACTTAAGATTACGTATTGTTTATGGTTCTCTTTGTCTAGGGCGAGCGTTCCATCTCCAAGCCATCCACCGATAACATAGGCTAATTCAGCCCCCTTGATTAGCTTATTACATCGTCTTCCGAGAGGATGTATCTGCCCCTGATCCAATTGCATATCATTCCGGGATTTAACAAGATGCCGTGTTTTTCCTTAATGATCCTCGAGATCTGCTTATAGCCGAAGCCGGATCTCCTAAGTCTCATGACTTCTGCGTAGAGCTGGAGCCTTTTCTTAAGATCTCTATACTGCCTTCTGGCAATCAAAGGTCTCTACGTGAACGAGTTGGCGAACATTATATAACAATTTTTGAGCCTGAAAAACACTTCATCAAAGTAGCTCTTCTGCGTCGAAGAGCATTACGCGACTTCTACTGAGTTAAAAGGCACGATCTTAAGAAACCTGAACCTATGGAGAGCCTAAAATCCCGTCCAGCTCATATAGTTTCTCAATCCTACTTTAAGAGTTCTTGGGTGTTGACTTCGCCTTGGGGGATGGGCTGGGTTAGGGCCTTATGCGTGTTTAGGGGCTTTGGCGTTTGGTTTGTCGTGTTCTTGTTTGGTAGGTTGGTTGGTGAGGTTGCTTGGCGGTGGGTTGGCTGCCTCGTCTATGCCGTGATCTCGGCTCAGGTGATCTTCGCCGCTTCGAGCGTATTGGCCTCGATCATCTTGTTCGGAAACGAGTATAGGGGGTTTAATGGGTTTGAAGGCTTCGTCTGGATGCGTGTCTAAGGCGGTGGCGGTCTCGCTTATTCTGTCCCTGCCCGTAACTTTTCTCATAAATTTCTTGGGGTCGGCATCCGGCTTGGCTCGGGCGGGGATCCCGCTCCTTATCCCGGTGATCTTAATCTTATCTCCGGTTGGGGAGGAGCTCTTGTTCAGGGGGCTTCTTCTAGGATGCTTGATGAGGTGTATCGGCCGATGGCCGTCCATCCTAATATCGTCCATGGTCTTCGCTTTAGCTCACCCGCTAACCCTCAGCCTCCATTCAGCGACCTCGCAGACGATTTTCCTAGTATTCGCTGGAGCGCTGGTCCTAGGGCTGGTGGCGGGCTACTTCAGGGCGTTTACGAGCTCCCTAACCCCGGCGATTATAGCCCATTCGATCTTCAGTCTATCGGGGATTATAACGGGCGCGGTTGTCAGGCTGCTTGCCTAGCCCGGCGGCCGCCTCCCGTTCTAAATTCTAGACGGCTTCGTTCTGATCGAAGGTAATTTAGCGCGCTCTACTCATCATTTACGCGATGAATCGCGCGGTAGCCTTAGTCGTGGTAGCCCTCGGGTTGATCGCGTCGATGGTCTTAGCATACTCCATCCTAGAGCCAACAGCGGCTTACGCGCCGGATCAGGATGCGCATCAGAAGGCCCAGAATCTCACCAAGTTAACGGTCTCCGGCTACGGTGAGGCTTCCTACACCCCGGACATGGCGGCGGTCTCGTTCGTCGCCCTCGGCTACGGCGAGACGGCGTCCGAGGCTCTGGAGAAGTGCTCCGCGAAGGCTTCGGCGATCATCTCGGCGATCGAAGCCCTCGGGGTGGATCGGGAGTCCATGAAGACCTCGAGCATGATGATTAGACCTAGATATGATTGGGAGGCGAAGCCTCCTAGGATAGTGGACTACGAGGCGTCCTACACCCTAAGCGTCGAGCTCTCGGATATAACGCTGATCGGAAAAGTTATCGACGTGGCCTTCTCAGCCGGAGCCGACAGCATGTATAACCTTCAATTCTTCCTTTCGAACGAGGAGAAGGAGAAGCTGACGAGGGAGGCGATCCAGCAAGCAATAGAAGAGGCCATGGGGAAGGCGGAGGTCGCTGCATCGACCCTAGGGCTGAAGATTCTGCGAGTCGAATCGATAAGCATCAGCCCCCAGCACGTTCCGTCGCCGATAATAGTTAGAGGGCTTGAAGCCGCCGAAAAACCGGGAGAGGTCCCGATAGCGCCGGGAGAGGGGAGAATAACGGCGAGCGTAAGCCTAACGGTGATCCTAGGATAGCAGAGGCGTCGTCCACCACTAAGGATAAACCATAACATCCTTTTTGTGATAATCGCTTTAGGCGCCCTCTTATAGGGGCCGAGCGGCTGATAGGGAGGGCGATCGGGGCTGAGCGGAGAGGTTCTTGTGGACGCGAGATATAGGTCGTGTCCCGGCCCTTTAGTCAGCCTGCTTAGGGCTGCGAGGAAGTCCAAGCCCGGAACTAGGATAAAGCTTCTAGCGACGGATCCCAAGGCGCCGGACGACGTTAGGGAGTGGGCTTCGAGGACCGGGCGCAGGTTTCTAGGCTTCAGGAGGGTCGAGGACTACTACGAGATAGAGGTCGAGGTTTAGGGCGGGGGCGCAAACGCTTATAGCCGCGTGATGGACTCCTCGTGGCGGCCTTGAGGTTCCCCTGCGAGGTCTCCGCGAGATACGTGATCCCGGCGATAAGGCTGATGATAGCGAGGAAGCTCATAGACGAGTACGGCCTAACCCAGTCCGAGGTGGCCAGGCTTCTAGGAGTAACCCAGCCCTCGATAAGCCACTACCTAAACTCGAAGCGGGGAATAAAGATGGCGAGAGCGCTCTCGAGATCCAAGGAGATCAGAGACTACGTCGACGAATACGTTAAGAAGACGATCTCGACGGGGTCCCCGCCTAGAGACATGTCCCTCTGCAGGATATGCAGAAAGGCGGTGAAGTGGGTGATGGCCGAGAGGAGGCGAGCCAGGCGCTCTAGGAAAACCTGATGAGCCGATAGTAGCCTTCATCCGACTTAGAGATGAGCGGGGAGCTTAGGACGAGGATCAGCAGGTACATGAGCTATCTCCTTAGGCATAACCCCGAAGGGCTGAGAATGGACGAACGGGGCTACGTATCCTTAAGCGATCTGCTGGAAAAGCTTAGGAGAAGATTCCCGCAGGTGGACGAGGAACTCGTCCGAGAGATCGTGGAGAAGAGCGAGAGGAGGAGGTTCGAGATCAGAGGCGGGAGGATCAGAGAGGTCTATGGCCACAGCATCCCCGTAAACCTAGACCTAAAGGAAGATAAGGAGGTCAGGGTGCTGTATCATGGAACGACCCCGGAAGCCGCCGAGAAGATCCTGAAGACGGGGCTAAAGCCCATGAAGAGGAGGTGGGTTCACCTCTCGCCGACCATAGACGTCGCGATCAGGGTGGGGATGAGAAGGGCGAGGAAGCCGGCGATCCTAGAGATAGACGCCGAGAAGGCTAGGAGAAACGGGATAAGATTCTACAAGGCGACGGATCAAGTCTACCTCACCGAATACGTGCCGCCCAAATACATCAAGCCGGTAAACGAGCATAAAACGAGAGAAAAGCCCTCAACCCCATAGAGTAATATACATATACCCCTTGAATAATGCTTCATGTCGGCCCCGGTAGTATAGTCCGGCTTAGTATACGGGCCTGTCGAGCCCGTGACCCGGGTTCAAATCCCGGCCGGGGCGTAGCTGAAATCTCTAAGACTTGCTCGAGGAAAAGCTTGCTAGCGCTTTCTCATAGGTTTCCGGCGTCCCTATGTCGTACCATTCTCCCGAGAGTATGTAGCCGTGGATCGTCTCTCTTTGCAGGAGCCATTCCATGAATCTTCCGGGTTCGTCGGGGTTTCGCCCGCTCTCTAGGTATTCTCTAAACCTCGGTAAGGTTTTCCTCGGGAATAGGTAGATCCCGGTGCTTATCAGGGTGCTTTCGGGCTTCTCCGGCTTCTCCCTTATGGAGATCACCCTCATCTCTCGATCCACCTCGACTACGGCGTAGCTTCTTGCGAGGCTTAGATCCTTTACGTCGTATAGGCCCATCACGACGGTCTTCCTCCTCCTGTACTCCGCGAGCATGTTCCTCAGATCGTCGGTGAAGAGGTTGTCTCCCGCGATCACCAGGCAGTCGGCGTCCAGCGAGGAGACTATGTCGGATAACGCTTTCACCGCCCCCGGCTTCTCCTCCTCACGATAAGACCTATCGCACACTATCTCCAGATCGGCTTCGGGCCATTCCCTAGCCCATTTCTCGAACTCGCTCCTAAACCTAAGGTTCGTTGACACGATTATCTTCTCCACGTCTTCGAGCTTCATCAGCTTCTCGACGATGTAGTCTATGATGCGTCTCCCACCGATTGGTAGAAGGGGTTTGGCCACCTCCTTGGTGAGCGGCCACAGCCTCTTAGCGTATCCGCCGGCTAGGATTATCGAGATCAAGGCTGAACCCTCCACGAGCCGCTCCAGCTTCCATAATAGTTTGTCAGATCACGTGTAATAAACGTTGCAACCAAATAATTGCCCCTCATCTTAGAAGGATAACCATAAAGGCTTAATTCGGCCAGCTTCGAAATTAATACTCGGAGAATTGCAGCTCATCGTAAAAACTCCCTTCGACCTCGAGAAGATCGCGGCGTCGAGGATCCTTGAACTCGACCCAGATGCTAGGCTCTCGATCAAGCCCGGCGGCTTGAAGGGGCTGATAGTAGTCGAATCTTGTAGGGATAAGCTAGCTCTTAAGAGCGCCATCCTGCAAGAGGTTCCTGAGGTCGAATCTGTAGTCTCGGTAGACGAGGTCGTCGAAGCCGAGCTAGGCAAGATAGTTGAGGCCGCTAGAAGGATCGCTAAGGATAGGCTGAATGAGGAGCGGAGCTTCGCTGTGAAAACCGTTAGGCGGGGGCGGCATAATTTCACGAGCCTAGACGTTAACTGCGCCGTCGGATCCGCCGTCCAAACGGAGACGGGGGCTAGGGTGGATCTCGAAAACCCGGCCGTCGTAATCCGGGTTGAGATAATCTTCGATAGGGCGGGGATCTCGGTGGTCGAGGGCGAGCGGGGGTGGAGGAAGCTCGGGCCGGGGAAAACCCCCAGCCATCAATTCTTTAGAAGGCTCTCGGTGGTCCAGATGCCTTATCTCGGAAGCTTGGAGGGCGCTAGGGAGATCGGGAGGAGGATAGGGAGGGCGGTTCAAGCCTACGAGGTCGGAGAGCTCGTGGTAGCGCCGAATAAGCCCGTTGACGCATTCGAGCTCAAGGCGTTCATCGCCGGCATCGAAGAAGGGATTAGAAGCAGATACGAGATCCAGAAGAGGTCCTATAGTCGGAGGGTTGAGCGGGTGAAGGTTCTAGTCCAAGATCTATACCAGCTCGCTAGAGACCGGAGGGGGGAGCCGATCATAGTCCTCGAGCCCGAGGGCCTCCAAGTCAGAGACGCCCTCCCAAAGCTTCGCGAAATCTTCTCGAAGGGCGGGAGGGTCTCGATCCTGATAGGCTCCCGCGAGGGAATACCCAAGGGGATCTATAGGCTCGCGGATCTCGTCCTCGACATCGCGCCGGGGATAACCCTCTCGACGGAGCTCGCGGCTCCCGCAGCCCTCGCGACGATCTACACGGCTCTAAACGTCTCAGGCGAGGAAGTTTAATACTTATCACCCAAGGCATCTAGCTCCATTAAAGCCATGGACGTGGTGAAGCTCGCGAGGAAGGCCCTCGAGGATGAGCTCCTCTCGACTAGAATCTACTCTATGGCCGCGAGCCTATCAAAGCTCGGATCGACCAAGAAGAGGCTTCTAAAGATCTCCGAGATGGAGAAGGATCACGCGGAGTTCTGGAAGCGATTTCTCGCTAAACGCGGCGTCGAAGTCTCCGGTATCAAAGCGGCCTCGGCTAAGTCGATTCTATACGCCGCTTTCCTTAGGATATTCGGCTTAGCCCTAGCCTTCAGGCTCATGGAGGCCGGGGAGCGGGACGCCGCAGAGCTATACTCAAGGCTGCTGGAAAGCCCAGAGCTATCCGCGGAGGAGAAAGCCGGCCTCAGAAGGATACTGGAGGACGAGCTGATTCACGAGCAAGAGCTGGCGGAGGAGGGGTCGAGGTTCATGAAGGTGCTCGACCACATACGGGACGCCGTTCTAGGAATGAACGACGGCCTCGTCGAGATCCTATCCGTTACCATGGGCTTGGTCGGAGCCTATGGAAGCGCCTTCCACATAGCCTTAAGCGGCCTCGTCGTAGCGGTGGCCGGAGCCCTCTCGATGGGAATAGGAGCCTTCGTAGCGGCCAGAGCGCAGAGGCAGGTTCACGAAGGATCTCTAGCGAGGATCCTGCTCGCGGCGAGATACGCCGCCCACGTATTCGAGGATAGGATAAGAAGATTCATGGAGGATAAGGGGTATAGCGGCGAGGCCGCCTCGAAGGTCGCGATGGAATCCGCGAAAGACCCGAAGCTAATGGCGAGGATAATCTCCGAGGAAGAATGCGGGCTAAAGGAGGAGAGGCTAGAGGATCCTAGGGCCGCCGGCCTATACACGGGGCTAGCCTACCTCCTAAGCGCCCTCCTCCCAATAATACCGTATTTCATGAGCCTCCCCATAATCCCCTCGATGCTCCTCTCGCTCCTCATCGCGGGCCTCGCCCTATCAGCGACGGGTCTCGTGATAGCGATCTCGGCGAATCTACCCGTGAAAAAGAAGATCGCGGAGATGGTTCTAGCGGGATTCGGGTCGGCTGCCGCCACCTTCACTCTCGGACGAATCTTCTCGATGATCTTCGGTGTAACCGTAGCCTAGAACCCCGAATACGAAGTTGGCTATCTCGCGGACCACCCGATCCGGGGCCTCCGAGTGCGGCGAATGGCCAGCTCCTTCGACAACCACCAGCCGGCTGCCGGCTATCAGCCGATTCAGCCTAACTCCGTCCTCGAGGGGCGTAAGCCCGTCATCGGAACCCCATAGAATTAGCGTCGGAGCCCTTATCCCCCGTATCTCCTCCTCGGGAATGGGCTTAGAAAGGGATTCAAGCGCCCTAAGATACGCGTTAAGAGACGGCGAACCCCTCCTCTCGATCCAAGTCCTTCTCAGCTTCTCCTCGTCGAGCTCCCCTAAACGACCTATGATGCGCTCGAGATACAGCTTCCTAAGACTCTCGAGAGTCCACCCATCCCCCATATATCTCCTTATCACCTCGGCCGCAGCCCCGCTCACCCCGGCGCAGTCGATCAAAATCAATCCGCCGACCCGGCCCTCGCATCTAGAATAAGCCTTAATCGCGACAGCCCCGCCCATGGAATGCCCCACCAATATCACCCGATCGAGGCCGAGGGCGTCGATGAAAGAGCGGAGAACGCCTCCGAAATAGTCCATCGTATAGGGCGCATCAGGCTTATCCGACGAACCGTATCCGGGCAGATCCACGGCGATGACGTGAAACATCTCCGCGAGCCTATCGAACACCTCGCTCCAGCTCTCGATAGACCCCCCGAGACCGTGTATCAGCAGAAGATCCGCAGCCCCATCCCGACCGGCCTCGAGATAATGCACGCGAACCCCCCGAACCCGAACAAACCCCTCCCCCATAGCCGGGCGAGCAAACCAGCCTCCAAGATAATAAGCTTCCGCAGACAACCGCCCAAGACCCGCGCCCCCTCCGAAGGAAGACGCATAGACCACATCCTAGATAACCAAGCTCCCCAAAACACCCACAACAGAAACAACCTTTATCTAAAAGACAAATCAACCTCAAAACCGGAGCACCGAGGGCCCGTAGCTCAGCCAGGATAGAGCACCGGGCTTTTAACGCTCTGGAAGAGACCCGGGGGTCGCGGGTTCAAAGCCCGCCGGGCCCGTATATAATGGTCTTTATGCTATGCGTGATTGCTTAGAAAAATAGGGGATGGGTGTTATGGCTCAATTCTATCGTGGGTTGTTATTTTCTTGAGAGGGTTGTTCCTGAGGTTAGGTCTAGGATCGCTCCGCTGTAGCTCCAGATCAGCGCCTTTATCCCGGTGAGGTTTTCGAATTTCTCGTTGAAGACGGCGATGTCGTGGTAGAATAGTCTTATCTGGTCTCCCGGCTTGAATTCGCTTCGAACGTCCGCCCACGTCACGTCCTCTTCTCCGCCTGCCTCGATCCATTTTCCGTTAGTTAGGGCGATTACGCGGTGGCCGTCGCGCTCTAGGATCATGTAGTTCTCCTTGGTCTCGGTTAGGGCTCCGCGGAAGCTCAGGTAGCTCGATGCGTGTTTATGGTGTTTGGCGCAGTGTTTTAGGAGGATCGGCCTAACTAGGATTAGGTCTCCCTGCTTGATGCCGAGCAGCACGTCCCCCGTCTGGTTGCCCTTGGTTACGGTCGCCATCGCTACGACCGCGTCCCCGGGCTCCACGTACTTCATGGCCTCGATCCACGGCAGGGTCTCGATCTCATCCGAGATCACGACCCACCGGCCTTTAGCGAATAGGTCGATTTCACTTCCCGATATTATCGCGGTTACTGTCGAGTTATCGATCGACTCTATCACGGCGTCATCCACGATTATCTTCTCAGCTTCGTCGGCGGGGCCGCTTATGGCGTAGGCCCCTTGGAAGGCTAGCATGGCGACGACCACGATTATCAGCGAGATGACTCCGACGAATTTTCTATCCAACTTCACCCTCATGTCTCGGCCTTATCTCGGGCCGATCCGCTAAAATGGATCGCGTACGATTCGTCCATAACCTTTTAATTCAAATTCTTCCGAATGCAGGTCAGATATGCCCATTAGGCCCATCCTAGGCTACGATATTGCCATGGGTTATGTTAGCGGCTTCGCGGCCCTCCTCGTCTCATACTACGCCTTCAGATCCTATTCCGCCGCTCACAAAAAGTCTCTGCTATTGTTTCAGCTGGGATTCGCCTTGGCAGGCGCCGCCCTCCTCCTAGACTCCTCCTTCCTTTTGGCGGCGCTGATAACGAGGTCGGCATCCCTGATCGCTCTCGGGTATTCCGGCTACTTCATCCTGACGGCCTCCTCCTACTGCCTGATAATCGGATCCTATACCGTCGATAGGGCTGAAAGCCCTGAGGCGTCTCCGATGGCCCTCTTCCCGCTTCTCGCTTTCGGGGCTTTCTCCGAGGGGGTTCTCTCGGCTCTGGCGGCGGCGATAGCGATTCAGCTAGGGGTAAATTTCTCGTATAAGCGCTCGGCCAATAGCTTCCTAGCCTTCCTAGCCTTCCTCCTGATCTTCCTCAGCCACCTCTCCTTCACCCTCCAATCCATGAGATTCCCGGGATTTCTGATAGCCGGCCACGTTCTCCGATTCCTCGGCTTCACGAGCCTCCTGATACTTCTCGCGAGAATGGTGAGGGCTTCTTGAAGCGTTATAGGTCGAGGCTTAAGATAATTCTAGACATCCTCGAGGCCGTGGGCGAGCATGGTGAGAAGATATCGGCGATCCTAACCTACGCGAACCTATCCTACGATAGGTGCATGAGGTATCTCGAGGAGCTGGCCGAGAAGGGCTTGGTCGAGAAGGCTGAGGGAGGCTATAGGCTCACCGAGAAGGGTTACAGGTTTCTCGAGGGGCTTAAGAGGGCCGAGAAGCTCGCCGAGGCCTTCGGCTTCAGGCTTTAGCCTCTGCCTTACACTTATTAATCGGCTGTGCGTATGGTTTATGTCGTGTCTCCAGCTAGGTCTTCTCGCATGAAAAAGGCTAAGAAGGAGGCTCCGGAAGAGCCCTCGATCTTGGAGCACTTCCTAGTCCCGAAGCATAGGATCCTCTCTCCCGAGGAGGCTAAGGCCGTCTTGGAGAAGTATAGGGTTAAGCCCCATCAGCTACCCTATATCCTCGCGTCGGACCCCGTCGTAAAGGCCATCGGCGCGAAGCCAGGCGATATCATCGAGATAATCCGAGATTCCCCAACCGCGGGGAGGGCGGTATACTACCGATACGTCGTCTCCTCCGAGGAATAGGGATGAGGGTGGAAAGAGTTAAAGCATGGGGGTGATCGAGAAGCTTGGGCGTATGGATAGTCTGGATCTTGAGTTTAGGCTTTCCGAGCGGAAAACCCGGGCTAGAGGTGATTATGGATGCTTAAGCAGGTAGAGCTCAGGCAGGAGGACCTATGGGAGGTCATCCGGGCGTACCTAGAAGATGAGGGCCTAGTCCAGCATCACCTGAAATCATATAACTGGTTTACTAAGGAGGGGCTTAACGAGCTTATAAAATCCCTCGGAGACCTAGAGGTTCAGACTAAATACGGAACCCTAACCCTGAAGATGAGGAACCCCGAGATCGGTAAGCCGGTATTCGAGGAGATAGACGGGACGATTATAGAGAACGTAACCCCGATGGAGTGCAGGCTTAGGAGCCTCACCTACGCGGCGCCGCTCTACGTCGAGATGATGCTCTACTTGGACGGCAAGCCCATCCTCCAGAAGCCCGAGAAGGTTAAGGTCGGGATAATCCCGATAATGGTGAAGTCCGACATCTGCCCCCTCTCGAGGATGAGCGACGAGGAGCTCATGGAGATAGGGGAGGACCCGAAGGATCCCGGAGGATACTTCATCATAAACGGGTCCGAGCGCGTGATCGTGGCGATAGAGGATCTGGCCCCGAACAGGGTCATCGTAACCGAGAAGGAGGCTAATGGAAGCCAGCTAAGCGCGATAGTGATCTCGGCTGCTTACGGCAGGCAGGCCAGAACAGAGGTAACCTATAAGCCGGACGGCCCCGTCAAGGTCTTCTTCTCGAGGATCTACAAGGGGATCCCCGCGATAATAATGCTGAGAGCCCTCGGGATGACGAATGACCGGGAAATCCTCAACCTGATCTCGCCGCTGAGGGAGGTTCAGGAGCTTCTCCAGCCATCCTTCGAGGAGGCGGCCGGAATAGATACCGAGCACGAGGCCCTACGCTACATAGGGAATAGGATAGCGTTCGGCTACGCCGAGGAGTATAGGATCCAGCGGGCCGAGCAGCTGATCGACAGCGTCCTCCTGCCACACATCGGGACGAATAAGGCCGCGAGATACCAGAAGGCGGTCTTCCTCTGCGAGGTGATCGGTAGGCTTCTCGAGACGAGCCTCGGGATAAGGAAGCCGACCGACCGGGATCACTACGCCAATAAGAGGCTTAAGCTCGCGGGCCCCCTAATGATGGAGCTATACAGGATGGCCTTCATGAAGCTCCTGAGGGACGTTAGATACCAGCTCGAACGCGCCGCGGCTTCTAGGTATCCCGTCAGGATCTCGACCTTCGTTAGACCCGGCATAATAACGGACTTCGTTAAACACGCCTTCGCGACCGGGAACTGGCCCGGGGGAAGGGTCGGCGTAACCCAGCTCCTCAACCGGACGAACCACCTAGCCACCATAAGCCATCTGCGGAGGGTTCAATCCCCCCTCAGCAGGAGCCAGCCCCACTTCGAGGCCAGAGACCTCCACGGAACCCACTGGGGTAGGATCTGCCCGGCCGAGACCCCGGAGGGGAGCAACTGCGGCCTCGTCAAGAACCTCGCTCTCACGGCCGAGATAAGCTATCCGGTTAAGAAGCGCGCTATCCTCGAGAAGCTCTACTCGCTAGGCGTCGTCCCGCTCTCGGAGGCGTTAATTAAGAGGAGGCGCTACGCCGCGAAGGTCTTCGTAGATGGCCTTCTCGTGGGCTATCACGCTAACGGCGAGAAGCTAGTCCAGAACCTTCGAGAGTTTAGGAGGAGGGGGGAGATAAGCCTCAGCGTGAACGCCGCCCTATACAGGTATCCGCACGTCCAAGAGGTTTGGATAAACATGGATGAGGGAAGGGTTAGGAGGCCGCTGATCGTAGTTAAGGATGGAAGGCCGCTCCTAACGAGGGAGCACGTCGAAGGGCTGAAGAGCAGAACCCTGAGGTTCAGAGACCTGATCTCGATGGGCGTCATAGAGTTCCTCGACGCCGAGGAGGAGGAGAACGCCCTAGTAGCCTTAAAGCCGGAGGACGTAACCCCGGAGCACACCCACCTAGAGATCTGCCCATACGCGATCCTAGGAGCGGTCGTCTCGATAATACCCTACGCCGAGCACAACCAGTCTCCGAGGAACATCTACGAGGGGGCCATGGGGAAGCAGGCCCTGGGAGTCTTCGCGATAAACTATAATCTGAGGGTCGACTCGAGATCCCACCTCCTAGTTTACCCGCAGAAGCCGATAGTCGTAACCAAGGCGACCGAGCTGATCGGGATAGAGGGTAGGCCGATAGGCCAGAACATGGTCGTCGCGATCCTAACGGGTCAGGGCTACAACATGGAGGACGCGGTGGTCCTAAACAAGTCCGCGGTCGAGAGGGGCCTAGCCCTATCCCTAAGCTACCGGACGTATGAGGTCGAGGCGAGAACCTACATAGGAGGGGAGAAGGACGTCATTAAGATCCCGGACTCGAACGTTAGGGGCTATAGGGGCGAGCACGCCTACAGGGTTCTAGACCTTGACGGCCTAGCCCACATAGAAGCCGACGTAAACGGAGGAACCGTAATCGTCGGAGTTCAGAGCCCGCCCAGATTCCTAGAGGAGTATCAGCGCGCCCCGGCGAGGGAGCTCGTCTGGAGGGACGCGTCCGAGACCGTGAGGCCCTCCGAGGCGGGGGTCGTCGACGCGATATTCATAACCAAGAACGAGGAGGGTAATAAGCTGGTAAAGGCGAAGGTTAGATCCTTCTGCCCGGCCGAGATCGGGGACAAGTTCGCCTCGCGGCACGGCCAGAAGGGCGTCGTCGGGATGCTCCTATCCCAGGAAGACATGCCCTACACGGAGAGCGGGATAGTCCCGGACCTCATAATCAACCCTCACGCCTTCCCGAGCAGGATGACGATAGGCCAGCTGATTGAAATACTAGCAGGTAAGGTAGGAGCTTTAGAGGGCAGATTTATAGATGGGACTCCCTTCATATCCGAAAAAGTCGAGGATTTGGAGGAAGCTCTCAAAAAGCTCGGATTTGAGCCTTCAGGCAAGGAAGTAATGTATGATGGTAGAACTGGAAAGATGATCCAAGCCAAAATATTCATTGGGATAAGCTTCTATCAGAGACTAAAGCGCATGGTTAAGGATAAGATCCACGCCAGGGCAAGAGGACAGGTCCAAGTATTGACAAGGCAACCGGTAGAAGGAAGGGCAAGAGGAGGAGGTTTAAGGCTTGGAGAGATGGAGGGAGAGGTTTTACTTGCACACGGTGCTGCAGCAAGCTTGAGAGACAGATATATTGAAAGTTCTGATAAGACCTTAGTTTATGTATGCAAGAAATGTGGATCCTTGGCTTTCTTCAATTCTCTCACGAACTCCTTCTTCTGTCCAAGATGTAGGGAGGCTGTCGAAGTAATGCCATGGATTACGGGATATGCCACAGTACTGTTTACACAGGAACTAATGACTGGACTCATAGACGTAAGATTGCGGGTGGAGGAGGATCTTTGAGGGGGGTGTGCATATGTCTTCATTAATAACTCCCTATCCTAGAAGGGAAGAAGCCATCAGCTATGTGCTAAGGGGGCTTCAATTTGGGATGATGTCCCCTCAAGACATTAGAAAAATAGGTATGATAGAGATCAGAGAGCCTGCCGCTTATGATGAGGCTGGCATGCCCGTTCAGGGTGGAGTCCTTGATCCAAGGTTAGGGACCATAAATCCAAGACAGAGATGTCCCACTTGTGGCAATTATCCGCAGCATTGCCCAGGTCATTTTGGAAGGATAGAACTCGCAAAACCAGTCATTAATATAGGGTATTCGAGGTTACTGAAGTACATTCTTAACATGACCTGCCCTCAGTGCGGCAAGGTTTTACTTCCGGATAATGAGAGAAAGGAATTAATTAGGAAGGCAAGGAAGTTCTGGGAAGAGCATTCGAATAAGAAAATAGATGATGAGATATTCAAGGAAGCCCAAAAGAAGATAAACAAATACCTAAGTAAATCGGATAAATGCCCCCATTGCGGTGCGAGAGTTGAACTCGTAGACCTAAAAGAGTTCTATAAGTTCATAGTTAAGGAACCAGAACCCAGACGATTATGGCCTAACGAGATCAGGGATAGACTTGAGAGGATACCTGACGAAGATGCTATGATCTTAGGGTTCAATCCTGAAAGAGCCAGACCCGAATGGATTGTAATAACAGTCCTATTAGTGCCTCCTCCCACCGTTAGGCCTTCCATATTCCTCGAAACTGGGGAAAGATCTGAGGACGATCTGACCCATCTTCTTGTGGACATAATTAAGGCAAATCAGAAATTGAGTGAATCTATTGCCTCCGGAGCTCCTGATAGCGTTATAGAGGGTGAATGGGAACTACTTCAGTATTCAGTAGCTGTCTTTTTCCACAATGCAGCTACTGGTTTGCCTGTAGCTACGCAAAGGGGAAGTAACAGGCCTTTAAAGGCCTTATTCCAGAGATTGAGTGGGAAAGAGGGAAGATTAAGGAAGAACTTGATAGGAAAGAGGGTTGATTTCTCCAGCAGAACTGTAATATCTCCTGATCCTATGATAGGTGTTGATGAAGTTGGCGTTCCTGTTGAAATAGCTAAGGTTCTTACAATTCCAGAATATGTAAATGAATGGAACATAGAGCAGCTAAAGGATCTCGTTTTGAGGGGGCCAAATGAGTACCCTGGCGCTAACTACATAAGGAAGAAGGGAGAGACAAGGCCCATAAGCCTTAAGGTACTGAAAAGAGATGTTTTAGAGAGGGAAGCAGAGGCATTAGAGCCAGGAGATGTCGTTGAAAGACATCTCCTAAATGGAGACTACGTTCTATTTAACAGACAACCTTCTCTTCACAAGCTCTCCATGATGAGCCATAAGGTTAGGGTTCTACCGGGTTCAACCTTTAGGGTCAACCCCGGGGCATGTGTTCCATATAATGCAGATTTCGACGGAGACGAGATGAATCTCCACGCTCTACAGCTAATGGAGGCAAGGATTGAAGCAGAGGAATTGATGAGTGTGAAAAAGAACTTGTTGTCTCCAAGAACTGGGGGCTCGATTATTGGAGCAAAGCAGGACCTCATATCTGCTGCATACATTTTGACTAAGAAAGGCTCCGTTTACACACGTGAGGAAACTTGTGACATCATAGCAAAGGCTGGTATTACAGAGCTACCAGAGCCAGCCATAAAGAAGCCAGTGGAGCTATGGACAGGTAAGCAGATTTTCTACGCCCTCCTGCCTAAAGGTCTTATGTTCGAAGGAAGAGCTGCTGTCTGTGAGGGATGCAGTAAGTGCCTCAAAGAGGCATGCCCCTACGATGCATATGTTGTCATAAA